>CALNPU010000072.1 GCA_940588625.1 uncultured Caballeronia sp. | reverse complement strand
TCATGTACTCTGATCCCAACTGTCCACGTGGACAGGTAGCATCGGAAAATCACTCGTTCATTGCTAGGGCATCCTTCGGACCGCATACTATTGATATCGGTTGGCATGGTAAAAAGCCGTTTTCAACCTTCGTCGGAAACGGCCTTTTTGCGAACTCGCGCGATGGCTATCATGACTATCGGCGTGCTGCCGGCACCGCTCAAAGATGCAAACCGCGGCAGTTGCCGCCACATTCAGCGATTCCATGCCACCCGGCTGGGGAATCGTCACCCGCAACGTCGCGTTATCACGCCAGAATGGCGAGACGCCCGCGCCCTCATTGCCCATGACCCAGGCCGCGGGCCCGGACAAATCGGCATCATAGATTCGCCTTTGCGCCGTGCGAATCGGTGATCGTCACCCGCACCTCCGCAGCAAGCCGCGACAACAATTCTGCTGCTTCGACATCCTCGTAAATGCCGAGCAGGAAATGCGCGCCCATACCCGAGCGCAGTACCTTCGATGACCACGCATACACCGTCCCCGGCGCGCAAAACACATGCTGAATTCCAGCCGCCGCGGCACTTCGCAAAATGGATCCGACATTGCCGGCATCCTGGATGCCATCAAGAATCAGACATGTCTGACTGATGCGCTCGAGCAACAATGTCGCAACCTTCTCGACCAGCAACACCATTCCCACGCCATGCACGACACTCGATAGTTGTCCGAACAAAGCATCGGGTAACGTATAAACATGCGCGGGATCGATTCGCCCAACAATTTGCCGCGCTTCTTCGTGCTGAAGCGCACCCTCGGTCACAACGCACGTCTCAGGCTGCCCCGTCGCATCAAGATAAGCACTCGCAAGATGCAGCCCTTCGAGCAACGCGTGACCGCTGCGGCGCTGCGGCGCGGTCGATCCGGCGAGCGCCTTCAGGCGCTTGTAAAGCGGATTATCCCACTAGGTAATGGCTTTCACTTGGGGAGAATTCAGAACGGAGGAGCGTCGATGCCCTATTCCGCGGCAGCCGCTTCCAGCGCCCCGGCGGCAATAACCGGCAACGCCATGCCCAATCGCGCATGCGCCTCGCGCACCGGCGCAAACGAGTGCCGATGATGCTCGCAAGGCCCATGTTCAAGCAACGCCCTCAGGTGCTGGGGCGTGCCGTATCCGGCGTGGGCATCGAAACCATAAACGGGGTGGACGTCGTGCAATTGCAGTAGCATCCGGTCGCGCGTGACCTTGGCGAGAATTGAAGCCGCCGAAATCTGCGCAATCAATGCATCGCCGCCAATAACCGCCACTGAACGCATCGACAACTGGGGACACCGATTGCCATCAATCTTCGCCACCGTCGGCGTAACCGACAGACCTTCCACCGCGCGTTTCATTGCGAGCATGGAGGCCTGGAGAATGTTGATCGTGTCTATTTCCTCGACCGTTGCCGAGGCCACGCAATAGGCCAGCGCACGGTCGATGATCTTCTCGTACAACTCCTTGTGCTTCTTGGCGCTCAGCACCTTCGAGTCGTCGAGTCCGCGAATTTTAGGTTTCGATGGATCGAAGATCACCGCCGCCGCGACAACCGGACCGGCCAGCGGGCCACGCCCGGCCTCGTCCACGCCGCAAATGACGTCGGACGGCGTATCGACATCGAAGTCGAACCCGGGCTGCACCGAGCGCCGTACCGCGCCTTTCACGACGATCTTCGCCATTATCGCGGCCTCCTCGTTTCCAGCACCTGCGCCACAGCCTCCGCAGCACGTTGAGCCGTGTTCTGACGCAGCGCGTGGTGCATTTCCGTGAAGATTTCCGTCAGTGTCGCGCGGTTCGCATCGTCGTTCAACTGTTTCAGCGTGGCGTCGGCGAGCGCTTCGGGCGTGGCGAAATGCTGGAGAATTTCCGGCACAACAAACCGCCCGGCCAAAATGTTCGGCAAGCCGACATACGGCAGATAACCCTGCCGCTGCATGATCTGACCCGTCAGCCAAGGCACCTTGTACGAAATGACCATCGGTTTTTTAAGCAACGCCGCTTCCAGCGTGACCGTGCCGCTCTTGACCAGGATAGCGTCGGCTGCGGTCATCGCGACCTGTGCCTTGCCTTCCGTGATGGTCAGGGCCAGATTCGGATGCGCGGCAACTAGCGGCTGCAACAACTCGTGCAACGCGGCGGTCGCTGCCGGCATCACGAAACGCACGCCGGGTTCGCGAAGCTGCATCAATTCCACCGCGTCGAAAAACGTCGGGCCGATCAGCGCGATCTCCGAACGCCGGCTACCCGGCAAAACGGCAATAATCGGCCCGCCTTCCGGTAACCCCAACTCTCGGCGCGCACCTTCAACGTCGGGCACGAGCGGGATTTCATCGGCGAGCGGATGGCCCACGTACGTGGGCGCAATGCCCGCCTTTTCCATCAGTGCCGATTCGAACGGGAACACGCACAGCATGTGATCGACGGCCTTGACGATCTTCTTGATCCGTCCGCCGCGCCACGCCCAGATCGACGGGCACACGAAATGCATCGTCGGGATGCCCGCGTCGCGCAATGTGTGTTCGAGACCAAAATTGAAATCGGGCGCATCCACACCGATAAACACCGACGGCGGCTCCGCAAGCAATTGCCGCTTGAGCTCGTTGCGAATGCCCAGGATCTCGGGGATATGCTTCAGGGCTTCGACGTACCCGCGCACGGTGAGCTTGTACATCGGCCAATGGGCATCGAAACCGGCAGCCGTCATGCGTGGACCGCCAATGCCATTGAACTGCGTGCCGGCCGGCAAACGCTCGTTCAGGCCCTCAAGCAGCGACGCAGCGAGCAGATCGCCCGACGGCTCACCCGCAACCATCGCAACGCGCAGGGGGGCGGGAGCCAGCGTCATTGGGCGCTCGGTCAACGGATGATGCCGCGCTGCGACGCGTCGATAAAATCGGCCAGCGCTGTTACGGACGCGTCACCGTCGCCGCCTGCGGAAGCGAGCTCGCGCAATTGCGCCTTCGCCTCTTCGAGCGTTGCGCCGCTCTTGTACAACACGCGATACGCCGAGCGCAGCGCCGAAATAGCGTCCGCCGAAAAACCACGCCGGCGTAGCCCTTCCACGTTGATACCGTGTGGCTCCGCCTTGTTGCCGGCGGCGATCACGAACGGCGGGATGTCCTGCACGAGTGCGGACGCGCCACCCAGCATGGAGTGCGCGCCAATCCGCACGAACTGATGCACACCCGACATGCCGCCGACAATGGCGTAGTCGCCAATGATCACGTGACCCGCCAGTTGCGCGTTGCTCGACATGATGACGTTGTTGCCAAGCTGGCAGTCATGGCCCACGTGCACGTACGCCATGATCCAGTTGTCGTCGCCGATGGTTGTCACGCCCGTATCCTGCACCGTCCCCGTATGAATGGTGGTGAATTCGCGGATGGTATTTCGATCACCAATCACGAGCCGGGTGGGCTCATCCTTGTACTTCATGTCCTGCGGCCGGTCGCCGACCGACGCGTAGTGGCCGATGCGGTTGTCGCTGCCGAGGACCGTATGGCCTTCGATTACGCTGTGCGAGCCGATAGTCGTGCGCGCGCCAACCTGCACGTGCTGGCCGATGATCGCGTACGGACCGACTTCGACGGATTCGTCGAGCTGCGCGCCCGGCTTAATGATCGCGGTAGGGTGAATCTTGCTCATGCGCCCTCGCTTGGTGTTCAGTTGCTAAGTTAGCCCTGCTTTGCCCTGATCTACCGCGCCTCTCTTGGGGCACAGCTGGCGTCACTTGGGGTCCCGCGGCCGTGTTCTTCACGGTGCACATCAATTCGGCTTCAGCTGCCAACACGCCGTCCACTTCGGCACGCGCGCTGAACTTCCAAATACTGCGCATGTAGCGCTCGAAGTTCACGTTCAGGATCAGCTGGTCGCCGGGTTCGACCACGCGCTTGAAGCGCGCCTTGTCGATGCCCACAAAGTAATACAGAGCCGTTTCCGAATCGTGCGGTTCCTTTTCCTCGGCGAACGTCAACAGCGCGGCTGCCTGCGCAAGCGCTTCGAGAATCAGCACGCCTGGCATCACGGGCCGCGTCGGGAAATGACCCTGGAAATACGGCTCATTGATCGACACGTTCTTCAGCGCTTTGATGCTCTGATGCGGCACGAGTTCGAGTACACGGTCGACGAGCAGGATCGGATACCGATGTGGCAGTAACGTGAGAATCTTGTGGATGTCTAGATTGATTTTTTCGGTGCTCATAGTCCGTTCTGCTCGCGCGCCTCGCAGCGCGGGTGTTGACTGCGAAACCGCTCGCCAGGAAGCTATAAGCCAACAAGCGGTTTCACGTGGGATGCCGGTTTTTACCGTCTTAATGCTTGCCTGAAGTGCTGTCAGGGATGGTATCCGGGGTGTCATCCGGCTTGGTGCCCGCGGTCACGGCAGCTTCGAGCGTCTTGATGCGTTCGCGCAGCTTGTCCAAATTACGCACAATAGCAGCGCTTTTGTTCCAGTCCGCGTGATTCACGGCGGGAAATGCGCTGGTGTACATGCCCGGTTTCAGCAGCGACTTCGACACGCCGGACTGCCCCGTCACAATTACGTAGTCCGCCAGCGTCACGTGGCCCGCAATGCCCACCGCGCCGCCGATCATGCAATGTCGCCCAATGTTCGTGCTGCCCGCAATGCCCGCGCAGCCTGCAATCACCGTATAGGCTCCGATCCGGCAGTTATGCCCGATCTGGACCAGATTATCGATCTTGACGCCTTCCTCGATCACCGTGTCGGCTATCGCGCCCCGGTCGATCGTGGTGTTCGCGCCAATCTCCACATCCTGCGCCACGACCACCGCGCCGACTTGCGGGATCTTGACCCAATTGCCGGTGCGCGCATCGCCTTCGCCGACAAAATCCGCAGCAAATCCAAATCCGTCCGCGCCGATCACCGCGCCTGCATGCACGATCACGCGCGCGCCAAGCTTACAGCCATGATAGACGGTGACGTGGGGGGACAGATGGACGTCGTCAGCCAGCTTCACGCCCTGGCCGATAGTCACACTCGCATCCAGCTTCACGCGCTCACCAATCTCGGCGCCTGCTTCCACGCTCACGTGCGGCCCGATCACGGCGCTAGCGGCTACCTTTGCGCCGGGATGAATAAACGCAGTGGGATGCTGCACACCGGGTTCAACCGGCGGTGGCGCGAGGTCAATGAAAACCTGCGCGACGCGCGCAAAATAAGCGTAGGGATTTGCCGTGACGATAAAGTTACGCCCTTCCGGTGACGTCACTTTTTCCAGGTCCGCGGGAGAAATCAGCACCGCACCGGCCTGCGTACTTTCCACTTGGGGCAGATACTTTTGGTTCGCGAGAAACGCGAGTTGCATAGGGCCGGCCTTGTCGAGCGGCGCGAGACCGTTCACGCGATGCGCTGCATCGCCTGCTATATCTCCGCCGAAGCGCCGTGTCAGTTCACCCAGTGTGATTACGCTGTCCGATGCCATCCGCTACCGCTCCCGATCAGTTCGAACTACTGCCTGGATTGGTCGACAGGCTCGCCTGGTTAGCGGCCAGCGCCTTCAGCACCTGATCGGTGATATCGATACGCGGACTGACATACACAGCCTCCTGCACGATCAGGTCGTAATGCTGCTGCTCGGCAACCTGCTTGATGACCTTGTTGGCCTTATCCAGCACGGCTGCAAGCTCTTCGTTGCGGCGCTGGTTCAGGTCTTCGCGGAACTCGCGCTGCTTCCTCTGGAAGTCCTGGTCGAGTTGCGACAAATCGCGTTGTTTGGCGGCGCGTTCAGCAGGCGCCATGGTGGCGCCGTTCTTGTCCATTGCGTCCGACATGGTCTTCAGACGCGCTGCCACGTCCTGCAACGCCTTGTCGCGCTTCGAAAATTCCTGTTCGAGCTTGGTCTGCGCCGCCTTGGCCGCTGCCGACTCACGCAAGATACGATCGGAGTTGACGGCTGCAATCCGGGTCTCCTGTGCCTTGGCCACACCTATCAGGCCGAGGGCCACTGACATGACGAGCGCCAACGCTATATGTTTCGAAAGCTTACCGGTTCGCAAAGTCTTCCTCACGTTACTTATTTACACCACTGACCTATCTTGCTCAATCAAGTTGCTGCATCAGGTCACTAGTTCAAGCCACTGCAGGGCCGCCCGGGTCCGCGACAGGAGCGGCAAATCGGGGCACCCACGCGTCCTGATCGCGGTTTAGAACGCCGTACCGATCTGGAACTGGAACTTCTGATACTGGTCGCCGGCATGCTTCGTCACCGGGAAACCCAGGCTCAACTTGAGCGGACCGATTGGCGAGATCCACGCCAGACCGAAACCATAACCATACCGCAGACCGTTCGCGCCCGTGCTGGTGCCGCCCTGACCCGGATCACCCCAGACGTTACCGCCGTCGAGGAAGGTGAAGACGCGCAACGTGCGGTCATAACCCGTACCCGGCAATGGGAAGGTCAACTCGATGTTACCCACTGCCATGCGCGAACCGCCGATCGGGTCACCCGTGGTCGTGTCACGCGGACCCAGCGAGCTCGGTTCATAACCGCGAACCGAGCCAATACCGCCGGCGTAGTAGTTCTTGAAAATTGGGTACGTTTGGCCCTGCAGGCCCTTACCGTAGCCGCCCTGCAAGTTAAAGCCGAGCACGAAACCGCGCGCGAACGAGTAGTAATACTGCGCCTGGGCATCGACCTTGACATAGGTCGTGTTACCCGCCGGCGTGCCGTATTCCGCGTTCGTCTGCGTGTAATAACCACGGCTCGGGACCAGCGCGCTGTCACGATTGTCGCGTGACCAGCCGACCGGCACCGGCACGTTGTTCACGACGCGGCCGAATTCCTTCACATAGTCGATATAGCTTTGCGGCGTAGCGGAATCGATGTCGAGCGTGTTCTGCTCGAGACCCGCGCCGAAGTACACCGTGTCCTGCTCCGAGAACGGAATGCCGAACCTCAGGTCACCACCGACGGTAACGATCTTGAAGCTGGAATCCGTAGAGTAATAGAGCGGCTGATACGTGCGGTAGTACAGGTCGGTAATACGCTTGATACCGTCGATGGTGAAGTACGGATCGACTTGCGTCACCGTCAACGTCCGGTACGTCTTGGCCGTATTGATATTGACCGAGAGGCTGGTACCCGAACCGAATACGTTGTCTTGCGACACGCCTGCTGACAACACCACCTTGTCCGTTGACGAAAAACCCGCGCCGAGCGTAATCGCGCCGGTCGGCTTTTCCGTGACCTTCACGTCCACGTCCACCTGGTCGTTCGTGCCTTCCACAGGAATCGTGGTCACGTCGACGTCGGTAAAGTAACCGAGACGGTTCACGCGATCCTTCGACAACGCCAGCCGGCTCGAATCGAACCACGAGCTTTCGAGCTGACGCATTTCCCGGCGCACCACTTCGTCACGCGTACGCGTATTGCCGACAATGTTCACGCGCCGCACATACACGCGGCGGCTCGGATCCACTTTCAGCGTCAGGTCGACGGTGTGATCGGCTTGATTGATCTGGGGCTGCGCGTTGACCTGCGCGAACGCGTAACCATATTCGCCGAGCTTGTCGACGATGGCCTTCGTAGTCGCCTGCAGCTTTTCGGCCGAGAAACGGTCACCCGGTTTGATCTTGATGAGTTTGGTCAGCTCGGCCTGGCGGTCGAGCAGATTGCCCGAAAGCTTGATCGCGCTGATCTTGTACGGTTCGCCTTCGTGCAGCGCGATCATCAGGTACATGTCCTTCTTGTCGGGCGAGATGGACACCTGCGTCGAGTCGATGTTGAACTCGAGATAACCGCGATTCAGGTAGTACGAGCGTACGTTTTCGAGGTCGCCGGTGAGCTTGTCCTTCGCGTACAGGTCGTTCTTCGTGTACCAAGAGAACCAGTTCGGCGTGGACAACTGCATCTCGTCGCGCAGCGTGCTCGTGCTGACCGCCTTGTTGCCGATGAAGTTGATCTGGCGGATCTTCGCGCTCGGACCTTCAGCCACCGAAAACAGGATCTGCACGCGGTTGCGGTCGACCGGCGTCACGGTAGTCGTGACTTCGGCAGCATAGAACCCGCGCGTCAGGTACTGGCGCTTGAGTTCCTGCTCGGCTTTGTCGACGAGCGCCTTGTCGTACGAGCGGCCCTGCGACAAGCCTACCGCGCGCAACGCCTTCGCCAGGTTGTCCTTTTCGAACTCGTGGATCCCGGAGAAGTCGATTTGCGAAATGGCCGGACGTTCCTGCACCTGCACCACCACCACGTTGCCCTGTTTGGCGATCTGGACGTCGTTGAAGAAGCCCGTTGCATAAAGCGCGCGAATTGCTTCCGAGGCTTTGTTGTCGGTGAACGTGTCACCCTGCTTGATAGGCAAGTAGGCGAATACCGAACCAGGTTCAATGCGCTGAAGGCCGTCGATCCGGATGTCCTGCACGACGAACGGCGTTGTCGCGTGCGCCGCCATTCCGGTTGCGGCCAATGCTGCGGCCGCGGCCACAGCCGACTTAGGAACAAAGCGATGAGGTTTGAACAACGTGCTTCCCCAGTTTGTATAGCTGTATCAAACCCGGCAGCGTTCGTTCAAGCGCCGCCAGACAGGATGAAAAAGGATCAAGGTGACGGCAACAAGCCCGATCAAAAGCGGATCAGACGGGCAAGGTCGTTGAAGAGCGCGATCATCGACAAGGCGACGATGCAAACAAGACCCGCCCGCTGCAACACCAGCTGCCAGCGATCTGACACGGCCTTGCCGGTTACAGCTTCAATTGAATAATATAACAGATGCCCACCGTCAAGAACCGGAATCGGTAACAAGTTCAAGAAGCCGAGGCTGATACTCACAAGCGCGAGGAAAGAAAGAAACGCCGACAATCCAAGCCGGGCGCTCTTGCCGGCGTAGTCGGCGATCGTCACCGGCCCCGAAAGATTTTTCAGCGACGCTTCGCCCGTGATCATCCGCCCGAACATGCGCAGCGAATAAATGCTGATGTCCCAGGTCCGTTTGACGCCAAGCTGGAGGCTTTCGATCGGGCCGTAGCGCGCGTCTACCGACGGAATCCGGGTCGCGAGCGACGCGCCGATCCGACCGACATCGCGATGGGTAGTTGCGTCCTCCTTGAGCTCCGGCACGATTCGCACCGCCTGCTGCACGCCGTTGCGCTTGACCATCAGCGAGACCGGCGTACCCGGACGATGCTGCACGTAGTCGATAAAACCCATCGCGTTATCCATCTTTTTACCGTCGATCGCGCGCAGCACGTCGCCGGCCTGCAAGCCCGCTTTTGCCGCCGCGCTGCCCGCTTCCACGCCCGCGACCGCCAACGTGCCACCACCCAGTTTATCCATGAAGCCCTGGTCGACGTCCTGGTCGTCGATCTTGCCCACGCTTAAGGGGAAATCGAACATACCCTCGTTGGTCTTGGTCGTCAGCACCACGCGACGGTGATCGAACGAGGCGTCGAGCAGTTTCCAGCGCAGGTCGAACCACGAGCGCACCTTGTGCGTCTCGCCGCTGGCGTCGCTGTTGGCCCTGCACCTCGCGCATTGAAACAATCGTCTCGCCACCCTCGAAGCCCGCCTTGGCGACAACGGGCCCGCCTTGGCGGCAACGGTATTGGGTGCGGGCGCCGCGAGAATGGCGGCCGGCTCCGAGACGCCGCCCGCGAACACGGCGGCGAACAGCAGGATGGCAAGAATGAAGTTCGCCACCGGACCAGCTGCAACGATCACGATCCGCTTGAACACCGGCTGACGGTTGAATGCGCGGGGCAAATCGGCTTCTGGAATGGTTGCTTTCGCTTCCCGTTCGTCGAGCATCTTCACGTAGCCGCCTAGCGGCAGCGCGGCGATTGTCCACTCGGTACCGGTGCTCTTGCTGACCCACTTCGCGAGCGGCTTGCCGAAACCGACCGAAAATCGCAGGACCTTCACGCCGCAAAGCCGTGCGACGCTGTAATGGCCGAACTCGTGGACGATAACCAGCACGCCAATAGCTACCACGAATGCAACGATTTCAGTCAGGAAGTTCATGGCGACCTCAGTGCAGGACGCGTTCGGCGTGCGGCGCCTCGGCTGTCAGCAAAGCGGTGAACTCACTTGCTAAGCGACGCGCTTCGGCATCGGCGGCAAGTACTTCATCGAGTGTGGATGCACTGCCGTTCGGCAATGCATTCAACACGCGCTCGACCACTTTCCTGATCGCCATGAAGCCAATACGGCGAGCAAGGAACGCCTCCACCGCGACCTCGTTGGCCGCGTTGAGCGCCGCGCTCGCGGTGCCGCCGGCTTCCAGCGCCTTCAATGCGAGCGCAAGGCAAGGGAAACGGTTCAGGTCGGGCTTCTCGAAGGTAAGCGAAGCAATTTGTGCGAGATCAAGTTGGGCGACCCCGGAATCCACGCGCTCCGGGAACGCCAGCGCATAGGTGATCGGCGTACGCATGTCAGGGTTGCCGAGTTGCGCGAGCACGGAACCGTCCGCGTATGAAACGAGCGAGTGAATCACGCTTTGCGGATGGATCAGCACTTCAATGCGCGACCCCGGCACGTTGAAGAGCCAATGCGCCTCGATCACTTCGAGACCCTTGTTCATCATCGTGGCGGAATCGACGGAAATCTTGCGGCCCATCGCCCAGTTCGGGTGCTTGCAGGCTTCGTCTGGCGTGACGTGCCTGAGCGTCGACGGCTCGCGGGTGCGGAACGGGCCGCCGGATGCCGTCAGAATGATCTTCGATACCCCGCCGTGCAGCGCTATTTCACGCGGCATGCACTGGAACACCGCGTTGTGCTCACTATCGACCGGCAGCAGCACCGCGTTGTTGTCGTGCACCGCGTCGATGAAAATCTTGCCCGACATGACCAGCGCTTCCTTGTTGGCCAGCAGGATGCGCTTGCCCGCACGGGCGGCAGCCAGCGTGGGGGCCATGCCCGCCGCGCCGACAATAGCGGCCACCACCGTGTCACAGGCGGCACTCGCCGAAACGTCCACGAGCGCTTGCGGGCCGTAGCTCACCTCGGTCTTGCAGCCTTGGGCGCGTAGCGCGGCGGCGACCTTCGCGGCGGTATCGGCATCGCCGACCACTGCCACTTCTGGCTGGAACTGCACACATTGGTCGACGAGCTTGTTGCTGTTGCGATGCGCGGTCAGCGCGTAGACCTTGAAGCGGTCCGGATGCCGCGCCACGACGTCGAGCATACTTTCGCCGATCGAGCCCGTGGAACCGAGCATAGTCAGACGTTTTTGCATAAATCCTTCTTTAGCCGATTAACCAATTGACTGGGCAACAGGACCGAGCAACAGGAGTGCGATCGGCAATACAGGCAACAATGCGTCGATCCGGTCGAGGACGCCACCGTGCCCGGGCAGCAATCCGCTCGAATCCTTGACGCCGGCCTGGCGTTTCAGCAGCGATTCGAACAGATCACCAATCACGCTGAATACGGTCAGCACCGTCAAGGAGAGAAGCGTCCCGGCCCAGCCGAGGTGCTCCACCAGCGCCGAAAAAAGTGTCGGGGCAAAAACCAGCGTGGCCGCGCCCGCCGAGCCGACGATCATCATCGCCAGCCAGCCGCCCAACGCGCCTTCTCGGGTTTTGCCCGGACTGATGGAGGGCGCCAGTTTACGACGACCGAACACTTTTCCGGCGAAGTATGCGCCAATGTCAGCCAGCCATACGACTAGGAGAAGCGATAGCACGAACGCCACCCCGACCGTACGGGCCGCAACGAGCGCGTGCCAGCAGGCCACGAACGTCACAATTCCCGCAAACAGCAGGAACACGCGCCACGCGCCGTCGGCAAGAGCGGGTTTGCGCGCGAGCGCGAACGGACCGGCCAGCACCCAGAATATGGCCGTCATCTGGTACAGCGGTTTATAACCCAGCCCGAATCGCGTGCTGGCGATCAGCGCCATGCCGGCAACCACCGCGTACACCACCGGCGACCCGCCGGTAAGCTTGAGCAGCCGCCCCCACTCCCAGGCAGCGAAGATGACCACAACGGCGATCAAAGCCGCGAAGACGCCTATTGGCGCGAATAACGTGATTGGCAAAAGCACTGCCAGCAGGACGATTGCCGTGATGACACGGGTCTTTAGCATGAAAGAGTGTCGGCCTTCTGCGATTGTGGCTCGAGTTGCGCGCTGGTCCGCCCGAACCGGCGCTCACGTTCGCCATACGATTCGATCGCGCGATACAGTGCTTCGGCGTCGAAATCGGGCCAGTATGTATCGGTAAAATAGAGTTCGGTGTACGCCATTTGCCACAGCAGGAAATTGCTGAGGCGCTGCTCCCCACCCGTCCGGATGAACAGGTCAGGCTCCGGCGCGTAGGACATTGCCAGGTGCTGCTCGAACGCCGCTTCGTCGACTGGCACGACGCGGCCTTCCTGAACGGACTGCTCCGCCAGCTTTTTCGCCGCCTGCATGATATCCCAGCGGCCGCCGTAATTCGCTGCAATAGTCAGCGTCAGGCGCGTATTGCGCGCCGTCTTGGTTTCGGCGCGCTGAATCAGTGCGCGGATGCTGTCGTCGAACATGGAAACGTCGCCGACCACGCGCAAACGGATGCCATTGGCGTGCAGCTTGCCGACTTCCCGTTCCAGCGCCGTTACGAACAGGCGCATGAGGAAGGAAACTTCGTCGGCCGGACGACGCCAGTTTTCGGAACTGAAAGCGAACAGCGTCACGAATTCGACGCCCTGGCGCGCACAGCTTTCGACCGTTGCCTGCACGGCGTCAACGCCGCGCGTATGCCCGGCCACGCGCGGCAGGCGTTGCTGCGTCGCCCAACGGCCATTGCCGTCCATGATGATCGCGATATGGCGCGGGACAGCCGCGACATCGGGTACGCGAACGGTAGAGCTGGTATAGGTCATGGCCGCTGAATCTAAGTATCGACAGAGTGACGCGCCGGCACGACGCAAAAGACCGGAAACGGTTTCAAACCATCATGATTTCGGCTTCTTTCGACACCACCAGCTTGTCGATTTCCGCGACGTTTTTATCGGTGAGCTTCTGGACGTCATCGCTTGCACGACGTTCGTCATCCTCGGAGATTTCCTTGTCCTTCACGAGCCTCTTCAGCTGCTCGTTGGCGTCGCGACGCAGATTGCGAACAGCAATCTTGGCGTTTTCGCCTTCGCTCTTGACGACCTTCGTCAATTCGCGGCGGCGCTCTTCGGTCAGCGCGGGCATTGGGACGCGGATTTGATCGCCTTGCGTGGCGGGGTTCAGGCCGAGATCCGACTCACGAATCGCCTTTTCCACCACCGGCACAATCTTCTTTTCCCACGCCTGCACGCCGATCATACGGGCGTCGATCAGCGTCATGTTCGCTACTTGCGAAATGGGCACGCTCGATCCGTAGTAATCCACCTGGATATGATCCAGTAACCCCGTATGGGCGCGGCCCGTGCGGATCTTGGCCAGATCGTTCTTGAACGCTTCGATCGACTTTTGCATCTTCTGATCGACGCTCTTCTTAATGCCAGCCACACTCATTTGAGTCTCCGTACTTTTGTTACGTGCAGTGCCGGCGGCGGTGCAGTTCCCGTGGGACCGCTACCGCCCTCGCCTTTGTCACCGCGAAAGTTTACACGTGGACGAGCGTACCTTCGTCGTCGCCCTGAACGATGCGCTTGAGCGCACCCGGCTTATTGATCGCAAACACGCGAATAGGCAGCTTCTGGTCGCGGCATAGCGCAAATGCCGTCGCGTCCATCACCTGCAGATTCTTGCCGATCGCCTCATCGAAACTGATCGTGCTGTAGTGCGTGGCACTCGGGTTCTTCTTGGGATCGGCGGAATATACACCATCCACCTTGGTCGCTTTCAGCACGACTTCCGCACCGATTTCCGAGCCGCGCAGCGCAGCGGCGGTGTCGGTGGTAAAAAACGGGTTACCGGTACCGGCCGCGAAAATGACTACCTTGCCTTCTTCCAGCTGGCGAATGGCGCGCGGACGGATGTACGGCTCGACTACCTGGTCCATGCGCAGCGCCGACTGCACGCGCGCTTCAATACCGGCGTGGCGCATAGCGTCCTGCAATGCCAGCGCGTTCATCATGGTTGCGAGCATGCCCATGTAGTCAGCCGTTGCACGGTCCATGCCGGCCGCACCGCCCGCCACGCCGCGAAAGATGTTACCGCCGCCAATGACGACCGCGAGTTGCGTGCCCATGCGCACCACTTCCGCAACGTCTGCCACCATCCTTTCGATTGTCGCGCGATTGATGCCAAAGGCATCGTTGCCCATTAGTGCTTCGCCGGAGAGTTTGAGGAGTACACGTTTGTAGGCTGTGGGCATTGAGGGTTCCGATCGCGCCTAGAGGGGGTGCAACAACGTAGAACTGTAGGGGTGAAACGATATTTCCGGCAAGCATCCCATATCGGACAAGCCGCGGCGGCGTAACGGGATAACCTCGGGGGGTAACCTCGGGTCATCCCCGGTTTGCCCGTCCGGCGCAGTTTTGACCGCCATGAGCGCGCAAGACGGACGTTCCGCATTCGGCAACGCCGGACTCGCATTTAGCTGCTTTTCACTGCATTTTTGACTTGGCGGCCGGTGTGCCTGCATCGAGCGGCCCGGCTGAACGGACCGGCTGATGCTGCACTGCTTGCGCGCGGCTGCTTCAAAGCAAATAGCCTGCGCAGTACTGACTGACGCTTTAGCCTTGCTTGGCGGCGGCAACTTGCGCGGCGACTTCGCCAGCGAAGTCGCCCGTACGCTTTTCGATGCCTTCGCCGACCACGAACAGCGCAAACTTCTGCACCGACGCACCTGCCGCCTTCAACATCTGTTCGATCGTCTGCTTGTCGTTCTTAACGAACGTCTGGTTCAGCAGCGACACTTCCTTCAGGTACTTCTGGACGCTGCCGTCGACCATCTTCGCGACGATCTCAGCCGGCTTGCCCGATTCCGCGGCCTTTTGCTCGGCGATGCTGCGTTCCTTCGCGATCAGTTCCGCCGGAACGTCGTCCGACGACAGCGAGACCGGCTTCATTGCAGCGACGTGCATGGCAACGTCCTTGCCGACCTGCTCGTCCGCGCCCGTGAATTCGACCAGCACGCCAATGCGCGTGCCGTGAAGGTACGAAGCCAGCTTGTTGGCGGATTCAAAACGCACGAAACGGCGTACCGAGACGTTTTCGCCGATCTTGCCGATCAGCGCGAGACGCACTGCGTCGACCGTCGAGCTTTCCAGCTGCAGGGCCGACAGAACGGCCACGTCAGCCGAATGATGCTTCGCAATGAGTTCAGCCATGGCCTTGCCGAACGCCAGGAAGTCGTCGTTCTTCGCAACGAAGTCGGTTTCGCAGTTCAGCTCGACCAGAACGCCCACGCCGTCAGCGATATGCGACGTCACAATGCCTTCAGCCGTCACGCGCGATGCTGCCTTGCTTGCCTTGTTGCCCAGCTTCACGCGCAGCAGCTCTTCAGCGCGCTCCATGTCGCCTTCGGCTTCCGTCAGCGCCTTCTTGCATTCCATCACGGGTGCGTCGGTCTTTGCGCGCAGTTCTGCCACCATGTTTGCGGTAATTGCCGCCATCATTTGCTCCTTGAGTCTGTGCCATGCTTTCGCACGTTATCGCACTATCGACACGCGCCGCCGGCGAGAAATGCCCGCGGCCAGAATGGGGGTGCTGCCTGATATTTCACAGATGCTTCACGGCTGTTTCGCGTTCTGCTACACACGAATACACGAATAGTGCCGTTGTTACTTTACGTTGCAGTTGCGGCCGGTTAAAAAAGGGCCTTTCGCAAAGCCCCCTTTTTTGCCGGATACATCACGTCGGCGTCAGATGCCGCGACTTACGCTTCTGCGTTGACTTCCACGAATTCGTCGCCTTCACCGCTGCGAACTGCCTGAACAACTTCGTTCACCGCGTTCGAACGGCCTTCCAGGATCGCGTCGGTCACGCCCTTCGTGTACAACATGACAGCCTTGCTGGCGTCGTCGTTACCCGGGATCACGTAGTCAATGCCTTCCGGCGAGTGGTTCGTGTCAACCACGGCGATAACCGGAATGCCCAGCTTCTTGGCTTCGGTCACGGCAATCTTGTGGTAACCAACGTCAACCACGAAAACTGCGTCCGGAATGCCGCCCATGTCCTTCACGCCGCCAATCGACTTCACCAGCTTGGCCATTTCACGTTCGAACAGGAGCACTTCCTTCTTGCTCATGCGTTCCGTTTCACCGGCTTCCAGCGCTGCTTCCATGTCCTTCAGGCGCTTGATCGATACTTTCAGCGTCTTGAAGTTGGTCAGCATGCCGCCGAGCCAGCGTGCGTTCACGAAAGGCATGCCAGCGCGTTGTGCTTCTTCTGCCACCGTGTCACGCGACTGACGCTTCGTGCCAACGAACAAAATCGTGCCGCGATTCGCTGCCAACTGACGCACGTACTTCAGCGCGTCGTTGTACATCGGCAGCGTCTTTTCGAGGTTGATAATGTGAATCTTGTTACGATGACCGAAAATGAACGGAGCCATTTTCGGGCTCCAGAAGCGGGTTTGGTGACCGAAGTGGACACCGGCTTCCAGCATTTCACGCATTGTTGTTACTGCCATGAGAGTTCTCCGCGAGGGTTAGGTCTTAAGCCGGCTGCCGCATCGGACGCCCCGTGTTTCTCGATCAAGTTTCCTGGATCAGGGACGCTGGACACCCTGGGTGCGCCGGCTTGCGATTCAAGTCCGATCCTCCTTCACGCCTTTTGCACCGGCTTTCCGAAAAAACGTTTTCAGAAACACCGCATTGAAAAGACCGCATTGAAAAGACGGAAGTTGTTAGATGCAAGCTTAATTAGTAAGTATATCACGCTCAAATGGCACGACTCAAGATGCCCACTCATCCGAACAAGAAGCCAAGAAGCGAGCGACTTTCTCCAACCGTCCCGTCGTGGGCCGCGGCCGGCCCTGCAATCGGTAAATTCGTGTGCCAACTGCCCGAAAACCGCTGCGCCGGCCCGCGCCCGGGTGCGGCGAGGCTTGTAAGGTGCGATAATAACCGATTGGCGCTCAGAGCCGCTTACACGCATTCTCGATACAAGTCGTTACAAGTCGTGTCCATTACGCTGAGCCATCGAGGAAGATATTTCGATCTGGCGCGTTCTGGGTTAAAATTTGGTGGAACTCTGGTGGAATTTTTCAAATTTTCCAAGGACTCCGACCATGCCCGCACCCGCCCTTTCGTTAGTCACCGCAATACAACTGAAAGCTAAACCTTACAAGGCCGATACCAGCCCCCAAAAGAGCGAGATCGAAAGTCAGCTTCCCGGCTCAGAACTGCCGTGCGGTAACCGGATGTACCTGCACACCAGCCTGAAGGGCGTACAGACACGGCGCTGGGCTTATCGGCTGTTCGATTCCTGCCAAGGCGCGGACGGTCAATATGAAGTCAAGCTGGGCGTATGGCCTGCCATGTCGCTCAAACAGGCGGACGCTGCTCGGGCCAACGCGTGGGCTGATTTCGTGCAGAAAGGCCAGCACCCCCCCAGCACCACACGGCTAAAACCACATACAAGGCACAGGCCGTTGAGATTGCCCAAGCGGCCACGGTCTGGACCACGGCGGAAAGCTGGTTCAAAGCCAATCGCAGCGGCTGGGTGCCGTCCTACGCGTCGCAAGTCGAAACCTTTCTAACCCGGCACTGCGGCCCCTGCAGGTCTTTGGGTGCGCGTCCGGTGGCACAGGTCACCCGCAAGGAAACGGGGACGCCGGTGTAAAGGATGCCATCGTGGCGATTGCTGCGAACGCCCCCAGTGTGGCGCGGCTGATTAAGCAATGGCTGAATGCCTCGCTGGAACATGCAGCAGACGGCGATGAGATAGTGGTAAACCCTATATCCGGGATGAAAACCAAAACCGCTGCACCCGCCCCCGATACGGTTAACGTCCCGAACTAGGTCCATCCGAACTGGGGACCCTTCTACAGTCCATCCACGGCTACCGGGGTGATCGTCGCGTGCGATTGATGGATTGATGCTATTGCTTTTGTGTCACACGTGCGTGCGGTCGTCGGAGTTGCGATGCGCGGAATGGGGTGAATTTGATTTACCGAACGCGCGCTGGGTGATACCGGCCAGTCGCATGAAAATGAAACGACTGCATGTTGTGCCGCTCAGTCGTCAGGTAACGGGACTACGTGCTGATCGAGCGGGCCATCAAGCTGTACAAACGCGCGTACAACCGTGAAGCCAATGATTATCTAAATCAAAACCATTGGAGTCGCAAGGGTCGCGCTGTCCCTGCTGATGACTGGGAGAACCGTTACCCGGTTGACCATATAAAACGCATATGGCGATTGTAGGCGCTGCTCGGTCTGGCGTAGCAACGCTGGGACTACCGTAATTCTCCGAGATGAAAATGAACCGCCCGGGAATCGTGGAGGCTGGTTAGGTGGAGGCTGGTTAGTGCTGGTTAGTTTAAGTCGATACCGGCACA
>CALNPU010000071.1 GCA_940588625.1 uncultured Caballeronia sp. | reverse complement strand
GGTTCGGGTTCGTATTGCTAAATACTGCCAGGTATTACATAAACATAGGTATTGTATTTTCGACACAGTAAGACTAGCTGCTATTTAATAAATCAAATCGCCGCGCAATCCGGGCGAGCCAAGGCGCGGTCACCGGCCGGCAAAAGACGCGCGTCTTAACCGCCCATGCGGCGTTCGTTTTCGGTCAGTCACAAATCAATCAACACCCTCGCCGATACCCCGCCGCCCACCGAATCGCCCACATTCGCTGGGAAATTCATGTCCTGGACAGTGCCGCTGGTGTCGAAACCCCTGGCCAGCGATATACGGTCGCGAATCAGCGAGAACCACACGCTGGCGGTCTTCATGAAGAACCACGGCCCGGTACCACGCTACCCAGTTTGCAAAGAACAGGATATGGCGGGCCTCTTCCTGGATCACCGGCTCGAAGGTTTCAACGATTTCCTCCGGGAAATAACCCGACTGGCGTGCGGCTTCGAACAAACTGAACGCAAAGAAACTATCGATGCATTCGCTGTAACCCGTGAGCATCCACGCCCGTAACGCGTCCTTCGGGACGGGATATGGTGGCTCGGGCGCGAGTTCAATACCATACGCCTGGACCAGTCGGGACAGCACGACCTTGTGGCGCGCCTCCTCGGCGCCGTTCATGGTAACGGCTTCACGCAGCAACGGATCGCCGATGCTGGCCGCATAGGTCGCACGCGAATCGACGCGCGGCCTTCGGTCTGCACCGAGATATCCCAGATAGGCAGCGAGGTGACGCGCTTGAGCACGGCGGGCGCGAGCATTGACCAGTTGATGACTGCGGGCTTATAGGGGTTGTGCGTGGTGAGCAACATCTCGCAGAACATGCGTTTATGTTGTGCGGAACCAATCTTGATCTGGCCAGTGGATCGATACGTCCAGTGACGCATCGCGTGGTTGGCTTCGGCAGGCGTGAGCGTGTCGGACATGACGTAAGCGGGAGAATTAATCGCGTTATGCAGATTTTGGCATAACGCGCGTGCTTCTGCCGCGAAGGCCTGGTTGGTGCACCAGGCCATATAGCGTCCTATTGCGACGAGATCACGCTCAGCGGCGTAACCAAGATCTCAACGCGAGATTTGTCCAGCGCCAGGTCCCGCGTCTTCGGCCCCATCAAACCGATAGCCAGCATCACCACCGCCATCGCACCGGCGATAAACACAAACACCCCGGTCGTGCCAAACGCCTTCAACACGCCCGCGATGAAAAACGACGTAAAGATGGCCGAAAAGCGGCTCCACGAATACACGAAACCGATCGCACACGCGCGGATGCTGGTGGGGAAAAGCTCGGTCTGATAGGCGTGGAAGCTATACGACATGATGTTGCTGGCAAGCCTCAGGCCCACGCCCATGTGACCAGAAGAGCCGCGCCCGAAACCTGGCTGAAGACCAGTCCGCACACCATGATCGCACCTGCCATCGCAACAATCACGCTCTTGCGCTCGAATTTATCGGCCATGAACAAGCCGATGATCGGCCCGACCGGTGCGGCAAGCGCAATGATCGTCGAGTACATCAGGCTGATCGTGATGCCCCCTGGTGAATCAGGAGCGTCGGTACCCAGTTGGCCACCGTCTGGAAGATGTTGAAGATGATCATCATGGTGGCACGCTTGCCGTAGGGCGCCACCCACATGTCGCTGAACGATCCGCGTGTGCTGACCGGCTCAGGAGCTGCTGGCGGCGGCAACTGCCGGCCATATTTTCTCTCGACCTTCGTTTCCAGCGCTGTCATCACCGCGTCCGCTTCCGCGAGCCGCCCTTTTTGCGCCAGCCAGCGCGGGCTCTCAGGCAACGTGCGCTGGATGAACCATACGAACAGCCCTCCGTGTGTGCCGATCAATACGACCCAGCGCCAGCCATCGATACCAAAGGGCTTGTTCGGCACCAGCGCGTAAGAAAGGAATGCCCCCACCGGCACGGCCGCGAAACCCACCGCTTGCTCGCATGCGAACGCGCGGCTTCGAATGTGCTTGGGCACAAGCTCCGAGATGTACGTCCCGATCGTCACCAGCTCCACGACAATGCCCAACCCCGCCATGAAGCGCCAGAAGTTGAGGCCGCCGGCCGTGTCCTGAAACGCCATAATCACGTTCGCGGCCGTGTACCACAGCAGCGAGTAAGTGAAGATGGCGCGACGCCCGAAATGATCGGCGAGAAAACCGCAAGCGATCATGCCGATGAACAACCCGAGGAACAGCGACGCGATGAAACTCGCGACACCCGTCATGCCGAACAGGCCGACGGTGGTAGAGGTAAGAATGCCGCTCTTGACCAGTCCCGGCGCAACGTAACCGGAGTACAGCAGGTCGTAGAGTTCGAAGAAGAACCCGAGGCTCAGCAAGACGACGAGCGTCCACATCGAACGGGTCGCCGGCAGGCGATCAAGCCGTGCTGAGATCGTGCCCGCGCTTAATGAATCCGATACCGAATCCGACGCGTGATCAGATCGGGATTGAGCGAGGTCCTGAGCGGTTGTCATCGAGTCATGTCTCCTTGTCTTAGCCGTTTGTCGTGGTCAACTCCTGCCGGCGACACGCGCTTTCTGTCGAGCGACCGGGCAGCTTGCCCGGCGCGCATTTTAACGGCGTATCTCCCATTTTGTTACAGGCATCGGAACATTCTTCCCAATCGTTATTGACAGTGATTCGTATTTACCACAAATTCAATAAGCTTACAGTCGCGTTAGCTAAAAACCATAACCATCACTTAACTTAACCAACACACAGTCCGCACATCGATGCGTGCTGCCAGCCAGGTGCTCTCAGTCACCCAGTCAGCTTATGGGCTTGTTTGATCGGGAGAACTCACGTGCATCACATTCATCTGGCGCGACGTCCGCTGTCTGCCATGCTGGCCGGCATCTTCGGGGTTGCCGGGCTCTGGACCACCCAGGTCCGCGCAGCGGCCGACACACCCGTCGTGCCGCCCCAGGACACCGCCACACAACACGCGGAACCACGCACCACGTTCAACCTGCTGGACCCTGTCACCGTCACGGCCACGCCGTAACGGTCACGAGCCACACGGCGGCCAGCGTCTCCATCATCACAGCCGAGGGGACCTGGAAGAGCAGCAAGCAGAAAACATCAAGGACGCCTCCGGTACGAACCCGGCGTCACGGTTCGACGGACGCCGTACCGGCCGTCGTCGGCCGCGATGGGAGGCGGCCGCGACGGCAACTCGAGCATCAATACCGTGGTCTTGAAGGGAATCGGATCCTGTTGATGGGGTATCCGCCTGCCCAATTTGTTCACGTTCGGGCCGCTTGAAGCAAGATGTGGCTACTATGCGGACCTCGGCACGCTGAAGCGTATTGAGATCTTGCGCGGACCGGCGTCGGCGCTATATGGCAGCGACGGGCTCACCGGCGCGGTTAACTTCATCACGAAGGACCCGCAGGACCTGCCCGATATCTATGGCAAGAAAACCTATTTCTCGCTGCGCCCGAGCTATGACTCCACGGATCGCAGTTTTGGCGCGACGGTGCAGGCCGCCAGCGGCAACGACAGATCCAGGGCATGGTGATCGCCGATGGCCGGCGCGGCCACGAACTCGACAACAAAGGCTCGAACGATTCATCCAGCACAAGCCGCACGACACCGAACCCGCAGGACACCTACTCCGAGACGCTGTTGGGCAAGCTTTTAGTCAAACCGACTGCACACGACACGTTCAAGTTCACCGCCGAAACGATACGTCAGCGGATCGACACGAATGTGCTCTCCGCGATCAATTCGCCCACCACGCTGGCGTTGACCGGCAACGACCGGCTGGAACGCAACCGTTATAGCCTCGACTACGACTTCAGCAACGACGCCGCGCGTTTCTTCTAGTCCGCCCACGTGCAGGTCTATTACCAGGATTCGACGCAGGATCAGAAGTCGTACGAAACGCGCGGCTCGCAACCTTCGCGCACCCGCGACAAATGGAATGAACGGCCCCCACCTACCAGATGGCGAGACGCCGAAGGAGGTGGACCCTCGCGGGCCGACGGCATCAATGTGCCCAATTTGGAAGATCATTGAGATCTTCACAGGCTAATCGGAGGGTCCAAAATGAAGTATGCGACGGTCGGTGTAGATATCGCGAAGAATGTCTTTCAACTTTATTGGGTCGATGCTGGCACAGGTGAGATTGTAAGCAAGCAACTGAAGCGAGCCGATTTCCTCGAGCATTCTGCGAATCGAGAGGCTTGTCTGATCGGCATGGAGGCGTGCGGCGGTGCGCAGCATTGGGCACGACGTTTGATCGAGATGGGACATAACGTCAAGCTGATGCCGGCGAAATTCGTTAAAGCTTTCGTGATCGGCAACAAGAATGATCCAGCGGACGCGCGTACAATCTGGATGGCCACCCAGATGCCAACACCCAGATGCCAAGTAAGGCCGTCGCAGTCAAGACTGAAGCGCAACAGGCCGTTCTTGCACTGCATCGGCTGCGGCAACAGAAGATCAAGTTTCGAACCGCGCAGATGAACTGTCTACACGGGCTGCTGGCGCGAATACGGCGAGGTAATAGCTAGGAGTCGGAATGCACTCGACAAGTCGATTCCCATGGTATTAGCAAAGCTGGCCGAGCGACTGACGGCTATGCTCATTGAATCGTTACGCGAACTTTGGAGCGATCTTGATCGGCTAGACAAGCAAATCGCCGACATTGAGCGTCGCTTGCAGGCATGGATGAAAGAAGATGAGGCATGCAAGGCAATCGCTGCGATTCCCGGCGTTGGTCTGCTGACAGCGACCGCCGTCATTGCGACCATGGGCGACGCGAGAGCATTAAAGTCTGGGCGCGAGTTTGCGGCCTGGCTCGGTCTCGTGCCCAAACAGATAGGAACTGGTGGAAAGATTCGGTTGTTAGGAATCAGCCGACGAGGTGACACACATATATATGTGATATGTGCGAACGCTCCTGATTCATGGGGCTCGCAGCGTGCTCTTCCACGCGAAACATACTGGCGCGTGGGCAGAGCAGTTGCAAAAGCGACGGCCCTCTAACCTGGTAACCGTAGCATTGGCCAATAAGATAGCTCGAACAATCTGGGCGATTCTCGCGCACAACAAACCATACCGACTCGATCACGTCAGTAGGCGCGCAGCGTGACTCGGAAAGTGACGAACTGCTCTACAAAGATTACAGGATGATGTCGAAAGTTGCGTTGGCAATCGAGCGTGATGGCAAGACAGGTCGGATCGGGATTCGCTAAACCTGAAGAACAATTTGAGCGTTTAGCTCGCGCGACAAATGAGGAGCGAATCGGCGGATTTCATCGGGGCCCGCAGCGTATGAGGCTGCAATGCGGCCGCATATAAAGCTGCAACCTATCCTGTCGAAGCAACACGCCAGAAAACCTGCCGCATCGGGGCGTTCATATAAAAATCATGATCGACATTGCCGGTGTATTGGACATCGGACATGCCGGACATCATCGAGTGATCGGCTGCTTGGAATTCCTTCGTCGAGGCGGAATCGCCCTGATCGGCGCTTGCGGCTGACATGTCCATGCCCGCCATCGATGTCGAGGATGCCGGCGTCTGTGCAAACGCAGCGGGCACTGAGACAACGAATGAAAGTGCAAACGCGGCTGCGCCAGCGAGGAAGGTTTTCGAGAATGTCATTGAATCTCCTTAAATTTCGACTTTCGAGAAAGCTAGCCTAAAGCTTGCCATCGCGGTAAGGCAAAGCGTTTTTATTATATGACGTGAACTGAAGCGGCCCGATATACGTGTCGGCGATCATTCATTCGCCAAAAGGGCGCCGCCGTGAGTCCAGAACTTCAACCTGTCAGATATGTGGCGACTGCAGCGCTATGGCTTGTTTTGGGTTTGACGGCGTTGGACGCATTCGCCCAGGCGGGCCGGTCAGCCGCTCATTCTGGATACGCAGACGGGGATTCACAGCGGCGCGGGCGGTACTGTTCTGCAGACGGGTCCGCTGAATGGCGCGGGCATGGTGCCAGCGCGCCCGATGGCCACGTTGCCCGAATTGCCGCAGCAAGATCAGCAGACAATCATCGTTTCGCCATACATCGAACTTCAGCAGGGCAAGCATCATGCCGCGCAGGGCTATGGATCGTCAACGGGCTCACAGCCGTCATCGTCCAATTACCAGCATCGACCACGTTCAACGTCGCTACAGTCCAGCGCCTCTTACGGGGTATCAACCGGCGTTCAAACCCAGGCCCCCGCTTCAACGCAGCCTGCGGTGCCGCAAGCAAGGAAGTCTCCAGGCGTGCCTCCGAGTCTGCCCCTGATAATCAAGCCGGTACCTATCGCAACGCCGAAATCAGTTGCCACAAAACCTCTGCCGACCCAGCTAACCCAGTCATCGGATCCGCGCATAGCCAAACCGGCGCGGTCACCACGTCGCTTGATTAACGGCGAACTGCACAGACGCGTTCAATCACCGTGATGTTCGAGTTTGAACGCCGCCTTGCTGTCCTGACCCAGTGCGTCGACGAGATAGGGTAGCGTCTCTTTCAACGCACCTGCGAGCGCGGCGGGTTGACGATAAACATGCCGCTCCGGAACAGGCCAAAGCCATCGACGGGTGGTTTGTTTACGGTCAATGACGCATGCAGCCAATTCTTGGGTTGCACGCGCTTCAATTGATTGGCGAAACGCTGGGACTCGAGCCGGGTGACTTGCGGGTACCAGATTGCATAAGTGCCCGTCGCAAAACGCTTCAGGCTTTCCGCGAGGCAGTTCAGCGTGCGCGCGTAATCGCGCTTGTCTTCGTACGACGGATCAATTAGGATCAGTGCCCGGCGCGGCGACGGTAACAGCTTGATGATGCCTTCGAAGCCGTCGCCTTCGAAGAGCACCGCCCGCCGGCCGGCGTCGCGGAAATTGTGGCGCAGCACATCAATTTCGGTGGAATGCAGTTCGAATAACCGCATGCGATCCTGCTCGCGCATTACCCGCCATGCGAGATAGGGCGATCCGGGATAGAACTGCAGCGAGCCGTCTGCATTCAGCGCCTTTACCTCTTTGACGTAATCCTTGAGCAAACCCGGCAGGTCACGCTTGGTCCAAATCTTTGCAATGCCCGTTTCGAACTCACCCGCCTTGGTCGCAAAACCGTCGGTCAGCGAATACACGCCGGCGCCGGCATGGGTGTCGGTATACCAGAACGCCTTGTCCTTCTGGGCAAGGTGTTGCAGCAACTGCACGACGACCGCGTGTTTCAGCACGTCTGCGTGGTTGCCTGCGTGAAAGGCTTGTCGGTAACTGAGCATGGCAAATGAGTGAGCCAGACGGACGAATAAAAGCGCCTAAGCGCCGAGATGCGAAGGCACTGTACGGCACCACAAGGCGCACGCGGGAGGGTCGTTATCGTAGCCGACGACCCTGCATGTCCACGACCTACGGCTCAGACGAACACGTCGCCCACGATTTCCTCGATGCGTTGCTTTATCTGCGGCGTGATTTTCTGCACGACGTCGATGGCCTTCATATTCTCGTGAATCTGCTCCACCCGCGATGGCCCGTAATCACGGTGCTGACATTCGGATTCAGCAAGATCCAGGCGAGTGAAAGCTGTGCCAGCGAGCAGCCAAGCTGGTCGGACACTTCCGCAAGGCGCCCGACAATGTTGTTCGCGCCCTTGTCTGTCAACTTCTTGGCCAACCACTCGTAACCTTGAAGCTGCGCACGGCTATCCGACGAGACGCCATCGCGATATTTTCCGGTGAGCAGCCCTGAAGCGAGCGGGCTCCAGGTTGTCAGACCCAGTCCAATGTCTTCTAGAGGCGCTTATATTCATTCTCGACCCGCTTGCGATGCAGCAGGTTGTACTCGGGCTGCTCCATTACCGGTTTGTGCAGATGATGCCGCTCGGCAATATCGTATGCCGTGCGAATTTCGTCAGCGCTCCATTCCGATGTTCCCCAATACAGCGCCTTGACCTGCGCAATGATGTCACTCATTGCCCAAACCGTTTCCTCCATCGGTGTATGCGGGTCGGGCCGATGGCAAAACACGAGGTCGACATAGTCGAGTTGCAGACGCGCAAGCGAGCCACCAATTGCGTTATGCAGGTACTTGCGGCTGAGCGTTTGCTGCTGGTTCGGCCCTTCGTTGATGCCAAAGAAAAACTTGGTTGACACCACGTAGCTTACCCGCAGCCACGCGAGCTCCTTCAACGTACGGCCCATGATTTCCTCGGACTTGCCTTTGGAATAGACCTCGGCGTTGTCGAAGAAATTTACGCCGTGATCGCGTGCGGCAGCGAGCGATTCGCGCGCCGCGCGATGGTCAACTTGCGTGCCGTAGGTTACCCACGAGCCAATCGACAATTCGCTAACCTGCAGGCTGGAACGTCCTAGCCGACGATAGTTCATGTTCGTGATCTCCAGTTTGGGTTTGAGTTGCATCAGGCGGGTTTCAAAGCTTAATCCGATTCCAGGATCAGGATTCGCGCGCCGTCGCCCGGCTTGGTTGACCCTTACATTCTGTGCATTTGTGTCCGAACAATAACCCGGCCGGGTGGCGTCGAATAGCTGACCGAAAGGCCTATGACATTTATCGAGGTTGATCGGCGTGGCTTTGCGTGGTTTCATTGCTTGAATCTGAACGGAGAAGGGGCGGCAAATGACATCACTGAATACGAGTCTGGCGGGCAAGGTCGCGGTGGTCAGGGGCGCGGCGAGTGGGATCGGCAAGCAAATTGCCCTGACTTTGGGGCAGGCGGGTGCAGCGGTTGCCATAGCGGATCTGAACCAAGAGGCCGCCGACGCCGTGGCCGGGCAGATCAGGTCGCAGGGCAGCCGTGCGTTAGGCGTCGTGATGGACGTTACCGACGAGCAGGCGGTGAACACAGGCATTAATCGAGTTGCGGCGAAATTCGGCTTGATCGATATCCTGGTGTCGAATGCAGGCGTGCAGATTGTCAACCCAACTATGCGTATTCCGACTGGAAGAAGATGCAGGCCATTCACGTCGACGGGGCGTTTTTAACCACGAAAGCCGCGCTTCAGCACATGTACAAGGATGATCGTGGTGGCGTCGTGATCTATATGGGACAGTGCATTCGCACGAAGCGTCGCCGCTCAAGTCCGCGTATGTCACGGCTAAGCACGCGTTGCTCGGGCTGGCTCGAGTGCTGGCGAAGGAGGGCGCGAAGCATCACGTACGCTCGCATGTGGTGTGCCCGGGTTTCGTGCGCACGCCGCTTGTCGACAAGCAGATTCCCGAGCAGGCGAAGGAGCTCGGTATCAGCGAAGAGGACGTGGTCAAGAACGTGATGCGGGCGGCACGGTCGACGGCGTCTTCACAACGGTGTGGAAGACGTGGCCCAGACGGTTTTGTTCCTGGCAGCTTTCCCCCACAGCCGCGCTTACGGGTCAATCGGTCGTGGTGAGCCACGGCTGGTGGTACATGTAGTAATGCTTGAAACAGGAGTTTCAATGGCAGAGCGAACGGGTAGTGCACGTGGACGCAATGAGACGAAAGGAATGAAACTGACGAAGGCGACGAAATAGCCCCACAAGGTGCCGTCGCTCGACGTTGGTGAACCGCCTGAGGTATTTGCATTTGCCTCGGGTGATCCCGAAGCGGACAAGCGTATCAAGTTGCCGCCCTATGAAACCATCGCGTTGATGTTGCAGGGTGGTGGGGCGCTCGGTGCCTATCAGGCGGGCGTGTATCAGGGGTTGAATGAGGCTGGTATTCACCCGAACTGGATTGGCGGGATATCCATTGGCGCGTTGAACACGGCGATTATCGCGGGGAACGCGCCTGAGAATTGCGTGCCGTGTCTGCTGGAATTTTGCGAGACGATCTACCAGCCTGCTTTTATGCCGCCCTTGCCCGCTTTCATCGAACACGCGTTCTTCAATTCCACCGACGAGATCCGCAAGGCGTTCACCGCGATGCAGGCTGTGAGCGCCGTAGTCGAAGGGCAGAGAGGATTTTTCATACCGCGTTTTCCGCCGCTGTCACCGCTGGCTGCGGGGGAGCCTGTTTCTATGGCACACAGCCGCTGAAGGGCACGCTCGAACGGTTCTGCGATTTCGACCGGATCAACTCGCGTGAGACCCGGGTGTCGGTGGGCAGCGGTGAACGTAGCCACCGGTAATTTCGCGTATTTCGACAACACACACATGAAGTTGCGCGCGCAGCATTTCATGGCGTCGGGGGCGTTGCCGCCGGGTTTCGCGGCCGTCGAGATTGACGGCGAGTATTTCTGGGACGGTGGCCTGATGTCCAATACGCCACTTTACGAGATCGTGCAGACCACGCCGCGCGTGACACGCTCGCGTTCCAGGTCGATCTCTGGAAGCGCGCGTGGGCCGGTGCCAGACAGCATCGTCGATGTGATGGGGCGCGTGAAGGACATTCAGTATTCCAGTCAGACGCGACCGACACCTTGCAGCGCTCACAGCAGTTTCGGAACGTCCTGAGGGAAGTGCTGGACAAAGTGCCGGTTGACATCCGCAACAGCGACCCGTGGTGCAAGACGGCGGCGGAACTCGCGTGCTCGAAGCGTTTTAACGTCATCCACCTCATCTACCGGCATAAGGAGTACGAGGGGAACTACAAGGATTTTCAGTTCGGGCTGTCGACCATGCGTGAGCATTGGGAAAGCGGCTTGTCCGACATCCGCGGCACACTCACGCATCGCGACGGGCGTTGATCGGGCGTCAGCGGCGCAACTGGTCGGTCCGTGTCCGGAGCAAACCGGTGACCCTAAAAAAAACGGCGCTCACACGGAGCGCCGTTTTTAGAAACCACAAAATGCAAACTTACTTCAGCACGGTCGCGATGGCGTTGGCCACCACTTCAAGATTGCGCGTGTTCAACGCGGCCACGCAGATGCGGCCTGTGCTGACGGCGTAGATTCCGAATTCCTCACGCAAGCGATCAACTTGCGGCGAGGTCAGGCCGGAATACGAAAACATGCCGCGCTGCTGGTTCACGAAGCCGAAGTCGCGCTGCACGCCTGCTGCCTTGATGTGCTCGACCAGGCCGTTGCGCATGGCGCGAATGCGGTCACGCATTTCGCCGAGTTCCTGTTCCCATGTAGCGCGCAATTCGGGCGAAGCGAGCACAGCGGCAACGACCGAGCCACCGTGTGTCGGCGGATTCGAATAGTTCGTGCGAATCACGCGCTTCAATTGCGACAGCACACGCGTAGCTTCTTCCTTGGAGCCCGTGATGATCAACAACGCACCCACGCGCTCGCCATAAAGCGAGAACGATTTGGAAAACGATGACGACACGAATACGTTGATGTCTGCCTTCGCGAAAAGGCGAACGGCCGCAGCGTCAGCGTCGATGTTCTCACCGAAGCCCTGATAAGCGATATCGAGGAACGGCACCAGCGAGCGTGCCTTGACCGTTTCCACGACCTGTTGCCATTGCGCCGGGGTCAGGTCGACGCCCGTCGGGTTGTGGCAGCAAGCGTGCAGCACCACCACCGTTCCGGCCGGGTAGCTGTTGAACGCTTCCAGCATGGCGTCGAACTTCACGCCATGGGTGGCTGCGTCGTAGTACGGGTAGTTCACGACTTCAAAACCAGCGTATTCGAACAGCGCGCGATGGTTTTCCCAGCTCGGGTCGCTGATGGCGACTTTGCCCGTGGGATTCAGCCACTTCAGGAAGTCGGCGCCAATCTTGAGCGCACCCGTTCCACCCAGCGCCTGCGCAGTGATCACGCGGCCGTCGGCGATCAACTGGGAGTCGTTGCCCAGAAGCAGCTTTTGCACGGCTGCGTCATAAGCGGCAATGCCTTCAATAGGCAGATAACCACGCGGTGCAGCCAGTTCCATACGCGCTTTTTCGGCTTCGCGAACGGCACGCAGGAGCGGGATCTTGCCTTCTTCGTTGAAATACACGCCCACGCCGAGATTGACCTTGGTCGTGCATGGATCGGCGTTGAAGGCTTCGTTCAGGCCCAGAATCGGGTCACGGGGGGCAAGCTCGACGGCTGAGAAAAGAGACATGATTTATCGGCGGTAGTGGAAAGGCGGCACGGGCGGTCGGGATGGGGGGTCAACTGATCAGCAGCTAATCGACAGATCAGCAGCTAAAAAACGGGGCAAACCGGACCTCAAGGAGCCAACAAAACTCCGTCCCATCGATGAAAACCCCAATTCAACATTATAACGAATCGGGCGCTGGTTTTCGGCGTCGCAAAATGCGGAATTTCGCTATTTTTTCCAGCAATTCCGCGTTTTTTACAAAAACTCAGCCAACTATCCCAGCGTACCGGAACATTGTCGCCAAGCTTTCACTCGTCAAAACAATTACTTGCGATTTCCGCGCCGACGCCCCATCTTGGAAACATCGGGCATCAGTGAAAGCCCGGCGCAAATTGCCTCGAACCTGTACCAACAATCCTGATTCGCCATCCAAACCCGCTCCAGCGCGAACCGCTAGAATGGGTGTTTGCTCTCGGCCAAGGCACCTCACCCTCATGTCCGATACCCCGCTACTTGAAAAAGCCGAAACTCTCGACGAATCCAAATTCGTCGCTTTCGACGGTTCGCCGTTCCAGCTTTATCAACCGTATCCGCCCGCCAGCGACCAGCCGACGGCGATCGCGACGCTTGTGGAAGGGATCGAGGACGGTCTGTCGTTCCAGACTCTGCTCGGCGTAACGGGCTCTGGCAAGACGTTCACCATGGCCAACGTGATTGCGCGCATGGGCCGGCCGGCGATTGTGTTCGCGCCGAACAAGACGCTCGCCGCTCAGCTCTACGCGGAGTTTCGCGAGTTTTTCCCGCGCAATGCCGTTGAATACTTCGTTTCCTACTACGATTATTACCAGCCGGAAGCCTACGTTCCGCAGCAAGACCTGTTTATCGAGAAGGATTCGTCGATCAACGAGCACATCGAGCAAATGCGGCTCTCAGCGACCAAAAGCCTGCTTGAGCGGCGCGATGTAGTAATTGTGTCGACAGTGTCGGCAATCTACGGTATTGGCAATCCGTCGGAATATCACAAGATGATTCTGACGTTGCGTACCGGCGACAAAATGGGCCAGCGCGACATCATCGCGCGCCTGATCGCGATGCAGTACAGTCGCAACGAAGCCGATTTTTCGCGCGGGACGTTTCGCGTGCGGGGCGACACCATCGATATCTTCCCGGCGGAGCACGCGGAAATGGCGGTGCGCGTAGAGCTGTTTGACGACGAAGTAGAGTCGATGCAACTCTTCGATCCGCTCACCGGCCGCGTGCGCAACAAGATTCCGCGTTTCACCGTGTATCCGTCGTCTCACTATGTGACGCCGCGCGACACGGTGATGCGTGCCATCGAGACAATCAAGCTGGAGTTGCGCGAACGGCTCGAGTTCTTTCACAAGGACGGCAAGCTGGTGGAGGCGCAACGGCTTGAACAGCGCACGCGTTTCGATCTGGAAATGCTGCAGGAACTGGGTTTCTGCAAAGGCATCGAGAACTATTCGCGGCACTTTTCCGGCGCGGCGCCGGGCGAGCCGCCGCCAACGCTCGTCGATTATTTACCGCCTGACGCACTGATGTTGCTGGACGAGTCGCACGTACTGATCGGCCAGTTGAACGGCATGTACAACGGCGACCGGGCGCGTAAGGAGAATCTGGTCAACTATGGCTTTCGGATGCCGTCGGCGCTGGATAACCGGCCGCTCAAGTTCAACGAATTCGAACGCAAGATGCGCCAGGCAATCTTCGTTTCGGCCACGCCGGCCGATTACGAAAACCGCACGGCGGGGCAGGTGGCCGAGCAGCTTGTGCGTCCGACCGGCCTGGTCGATCCAGAGATTGAAGTGCGCCCGGCGCGCTCGCAAGTGGACGATGTGCTTGGCGAGATCAATGCGCGCGTCAAGGTGCACGAGCGCGTGCTGGTCACGGTGCTGACCAAGCGCATGGCCGAACAATTGACCGAGTTTCTCGCGGATCACGGCGTGAGGGTGCGCTACCTGCATAGCGATATCGACACGGTGGAGCGCGTGGAAATCATCCGCGATTTGCGTCTGGGCACATTCGACGTGCTGGTCGGGATCAACTTGCTGCGAGAAGGGCTGGATATCCCGGAAGTGTCGCTGGTCGCGATCCTCGACGCCGACAAGGAAGGTTTTCTGCGCGCGGAACGCTCGCTGATCCAGACGATCGGTCGGGCTGCCCGTAACGTGAACGGCAAGGCGATTCTTTACGGCGACAACATAACGGATTCGATGAAACGCGCGATCGGGGAGACCGAGCGCCGCCGCACGAAGCAGATTGCGCACAATCTCGCGATGGGCATTACGCCGCGCGGCGTGACCAAGCGGATCAAGGACATTATCGACGGTGTCTATAACGCCGCCGCCGCCCGTGCCGAAATGAAGGAAGCGCAGACGCGTGCGAAGTTTGAAGACATGTCCGAGAAGCAGATATCGAAGGAAATCAAGCGGCTCGAAAAGCAGATGATGGATCATGCGAAAAACCTGGAATTCGAAAAAGCGGCGCAGACCCGCGACCAACTGTCACTGCTCCGGCAGCGCGTCTTTGGCGCCAATGTGGGCGACCACATTACGGGTACTAGCTAAACGTAAGCATTTCAGGGCAAGGAACGCGGCAACCCAAGCGGGTTCGCCGCGTTTTTTTCGCCTGACAATTCCGCCGCACGACGTCTTCACCATCTCAAAAACCCAGCAGGCATAAGGCTTGTTGATTTCCATCAAGTTGTTTCACCCTCCGACCAGTGCTAAACTCCACAACAACTGAGAATGGTTCGTTTTCCTCTATAGATTGTCAGTTACAATTTTATTGCGATTTCCTATCATCGACGCCGGATTGATCGGTGAACTGACGGGTCAGATCGAACGCACGCCCAGCGCCTGTCCGATCAATAACAAGAAGGAGTGAAGGATGCAGGTTTCGACTTTTGTTTGCGGCTCGGTTGTCGCAGTCGCGCTTGCGGCAATGGCGTCGGCATCGGCTGCCGAATATCCGATCAGCAAGCAGCACATCGAGAGCGGCATGGAAGTGGGCGCGGTGTATCTGCAGCCCATCACCATGGAACCGGAAGGCATGATGCGCAAGGCCTCGGATTCCGACGTGCACCTCGAAGCCGACATCCACGCCGTTAAGAACAATCCGAACGGCTTCGCGGAAGGCGACTGGATGCCGTACTGCAGTGACGTACGAGCTGACCAAGGTCGGCACGACGCAAAGCATCAAGGGCGACAACGTAAAGCTCTTTGGCCCGGGCAAATACCACCTGAAACTCAACATTGCGCCGCCAATGCAAACCGGCCACATGGCCTTCGGTCGTCACTTCAACAAGGAAACGGGCGTGGGTCCGTGGTTCAAGCCCTACACGATCGAATAGATTTCCTGTTCGCCGGCATCGGCAAGAAGGGCGGGTACTGAGCATTTGAACATTCGAGTCAGGTGTGTGACGTGGACATCAAGTGACATGAAGTGAAGCGTCTCGCCGGACGTCGCAGCCAGGAAGCATGCATGCAACGCAAATACAAGTTGGTCTCCGCCTCGCTAGCCTTGGCAGTCGGATGGTGCGGCAGCGGCGCAAGCCGCCGACCTGCCGACCTTCAAGCTGGAAATGAATGACGGCAAGCTGAATCTCACGCGTATTGTCTTCTTCGAGAAAAACCGCCCGGCCACCTTTCGTCATCCGCTCTACAGCCTAATGGGCGACTGGGTCATGTTCAATCAAGGACATCTGCATTGGCAGGATTTCGCTTTAGCGCGCTTCGGGACGCCAGGCGCTTCAGGCAGTTTGATGCGGCATGGACGTCACCCCCCCGCGCGGGCACCTTCCTGACGAGAGGCCGCGCGCGCGCCGCCAGCAGCGTAGCCAGCATGACCTCGAGTTTCTCGTTGCTCAGCGCGTTCATCAATGCAGCACGGTCAATGTGCGAGGAATCGAGGCATAACTGATAATCCAGTTCTTCGCGCTCGATCACGAACAAATCGAAGAGGCTCGACACTGTGATCTGTTGCGGATTGGCGATCAGCACATAGCACGGCACCTGAAAATTCTCCAGCCTCGCAATCCATTCCAGGGAGTCGAGCTTGCGAACCAGGCGCATGGACGTATCCATGTCACACCGCATCATCCGTGCAAGCTCGAGGCCGGTGTAACCCGGCAAGCCGGCTTCACGCGCCTCCGCAAGGCGAGCGAGCAATTCGAGGATATCAAGCAGATCGCTCCCAGGAAAATCGTTTCGATGAAACTGGCCGATCCGGATTGCCGGCAACGCCGACGTGAGCATCGCGCCAATGAGCGTGGATCATCCAGCACAAATAGACCCATAGGAGGAACACGGGCAACGCCGCAAACGCGCCGTACACGGCGGTGTGGTGTATGTCGGAATACGACGCACGTGATAACCGAAACCACGCTTCGCCAGTTCGAACGCGATAGCCGCGACGAGTCCGCCAACCAGCGCATCACGCCACTCGACTTTGCAATTCGGCAGGAACACATAGAGCATCGAGAACGCCAGCACCGTTAACGGCAGGGATGCGCTAGCCAGCGCCCACTCAACCACCGGTGGCAGGAGATTATGTGAGCCGGCAAATGCAATGGACTGCGCAAACAGGTACGACGAGATCGACAAGCTCACGCCGAACAGAATAGGACCAAGCGTGATGATGGCCCAGTACACCAGGACGCGTTGAGCGAACGGTCGCGATTTGCGCACACGCCAGATCACGTTGAATGCGGACTCGACCGTCATCATGGTCATGACCGACGTGACGAACGAGATGATCATGCCGACCGTGGTCAGCCCCTTCGCCTTCGACGCAAACTGGTTCAGATACTTGAATATCTGGCTGTTGATCTGCGAGGGCATCAGGTGCGCTGCAAGAAAATCTTGCAGCGACATCTGAAACGAAGCGAAGATGGGAAACGCCGTGAAGAGCGCGAACGCAACCGTCGCAAGCGGCACGAGCGACAGCACGGTGGTAAATGTCAGGCTGCCGGCCACCTGCGGCACGCGATCCTCGCCCGTACGACGGGCAACGAAGCTGGCAAACCGCTTCGCTGTGTCAAGATCGATGGGAAACTTCAGCAAGAATCTCTCTACTTGAAACACTGCAACAGATCCGCGGCGCGGCTTGAATGGCGGGCTGAAGCATACCAAACGCATGCCGAAATACGCCCCAGAGCGCCCCGCCCACGTACCCGATCCTTATAATACCCGTTCACCGAAAAGGCTCATGAACGACATTCTCGTGCTCTATTACAGCCGCAACGGCGCCACCCGCGCACTCGCCCAGGCGATTGCTCAGGGCGTCGACAGCGTACCCGGCATGCAGGCGCGCGTGCGCATTGTGCCTCCTGTATCCACCGTTTGCGAAGCCACGCAGCCGGATATTCCCGCCGACGGCCCGCCCTATGCCGAAGTGCGTGACCTGGAAGAATGCGCCGGGCTCGCGCTCGGGTCGCCCACGCGGTTCGGCAACATGGCGGCCCCGCTGAAATATTTCCTCGACGGCACCTCGCCCCAATGGTTATCCGGCGCGTTGGCAGGCAAACCCGCCAGCGTCTTCACCTCCACGGGCAGCCTGCATGGCGGACAGGAAACCACCCTGCTTTCCATGATGTTGCCCTTGCTCCACCATGGCATGCTGATCGTAGGCATTCCGTACACCGAGCCGAAGCTGACCACCACGCAAACCGGAGGCACGCCTTATGGAGCGTCCCATTTCGCGCGTGCTGAAACGGCCGACAGCGGCATCTCCGCCGACGAGAAAGCATTGGCCATGGCGCTCGGCGTACGCCTGGCCACGACGGCGCTCACGCTTCAGCGCGGCGCCTGATTGATGATCACGCCCCCCATCATGGAAGCAGCCGGCACGCAACCGGGCTTTGCGCGAGGCGCGCTGTTCAGCCTGATTGCGCTGATTGCGTTGTCGCTCGCGTGGGAGCTTTGGCTCGCACCGCTGCGCCCGGGCGGCTCCGCGCTTGCGCTCAAGACCATCCCGCTGCTGTTCGCGCTGCGCGGCACGTTCCGTCACAACGTGTACACGCTGCAATGGGCATCAATGCTCGTGCTGCTGTACCTCGCCGAAGGCATCGTGCGCGGCATGACCGACGGCGGATTATCAGCGTGCCTTGGCTGGCTCGAAGCGCTGCTTGCTCTTGCGTTCTTTGGCTGCGCGCTTGGCTTTGTCGCTCCTTTCAAACGCGCTGCACGCGCCGCGAAGCGAGCAAAGGCCGCGGCAGCGGCGATCACCTCAGCGCCAGACTTAACGCCCGAGGGCAATCATTTGTAGCACGGAATAGTCCGCTTCAACGAGACCTATGCCATCAGGCCAGGGTTCGCCCGGTTCAACCTTGCGCGATACGGTGTCATCCGTTGCCCACGCCACCGCCATTGAAACTCATGACCGTATCCGTTCCAGGTTGTGTCAAGAAACGTTTTTTTAAAGCGGCTAGAATTTCTCCTCCGATAGCGGAGGAGGAGCGATAT
>CALNPU010000070.1 GCA_940588625.1 uncultured Caballeronia sp. | reverse complement strand
TGGAAAGGCATGCGCCGTTTGGCCGACATGCAGCCAAGCTTCAGTCTTGCATGCAATAGATATGCTTAACCGAAAGGACATGAATACCGCGTAGCCTCAAACTCGGTGCTGCTCGCCAATAACATCCGCTTCATCTTTCACCAATGGACCGGCGTTCCCTTGTCTTGCATAAAGGCGATTGCGCAAGGATCGATCTAGCTAGACAACATTCAGTATCAATCGGTCGGCGAACCCGCTTGAACCGCTCAGGATATCGAGTTCGCCATGCGGGGTCAGTTCGCGGCCTGCTTTGCAGCTTATTTTGCAGCGGCGTTCAGCACCGGCGAATCGGCCGGCGCGGCCCAGCTACTGCGGCGCAAGTGATGAATGATCAGCAGGATGCCGCCAAACACCACAATGCCAAGCGTCACCAGCCCGATGTACATACCCGGCGAACCCATCGGCAACTGGTCGGGCGGGAAAAACGACACCACGAAGCTGAACACCACGCCCGCGATACCCACGCCCGCAAAATCCACATCCCCACGATCCTGCCGGGTACGGTGAACGGACACTTAAGATCGGGCGAGGAATAGCGCAGTTTTACTACTGCTGCGTATATCAGCATGTAAGCGATCAAATACAGCGCGATAGTCATGGCCGAGATCAGGAAAAACGCGACCGATACATCCTTGATGACGAAGCAGAAGCAAGACATCAGGATAACAATCAGGCCTTGCACGAGCAGGATGTGCGTGGGCATTCCTTGCTTGTTTTTCGCCTGCAGCAGCGGAGGCAGCTCGCCCTCGTGAGCCGTTTCAAGCAGTCCGCGTGAAGGGCTGCCGAGCCAAGCCAGTACACCGCTTATGGCGCCCACACCCACCAGTAGCGACAGTACCGATACCAGCCACTGCATGTGCCAGATAGATGCCGGTAATGACCGCGGCGAATGTATCGAATACGCCGGACTGCAGCGAAATATTTTCGTACGGAAGAACGGTGATCAGCCGCGCGCCAAGTGCAAAAATCAGGATCGAGATGATGGCGCCCAGACCGATTGCTGCCGGGTAACCCCAGCTCGGGTTGCGCATGTCCATCACATGCACGGCCTTGACCTAGACACCGGCGAATAACAGCACAATACTGGCGAGAAACGCGATGGTGCCGAAGCCATGCATTGCGGGCCAATAATGCGCATGGCCCGCTTCCGAAAGCGCCGGGTCCTTCAGATGTTGCCAACCGAGCGCGTGCCCCGTATAGATCCAGTACGCCAGCAACGCGAGCAATACGAACCCCGGAACGTGCCGATAATGAAGGTCCAGTTGGCGATCCGCGCAAACACTTCGACGCCTTGCAGCACCACCCAGGTAGCAAGCCAATAGGCAACAATACAAAACACGCCCACGTAGACGTCATTGGTCGCCAGTTCCGGACGGCCGATCGTATTGGCAATAGCCGCTGCGCCGAACGTCAGCGCGACCAGATACCACACCACGTTTTGGATCCATTGCAGCCAGATCGCGAGGAAACCCCATCGATTACCGAATGCTTCGCCAACCCATGTATATATTCCGCTGCGCCGGTCGGCGAAAGCGCCGCCAAGTTCGGCGGAAATCAGTGACGCTGGGATCAGGTAGAAGATCACGGTGAACGCAAAATAGACGAACATCGTCATCTCTTCCTTCGCCAGCAGCGGCAAGCCGCGCAAGCTGGTCACCACGGCGGCCGCTGTCATCAGGCCGATGGAGGTGGCACTCAGGTAAGTGCCTTTCTTTGCTGTCGCAGTCATATCAGACCCTTGGTCATTAAGTCGTCAACTAAGCCGTCAATGTCAGTCATGGTGAAAGCCCGGTCCCGCCTTTGAATTGGGTGTCGGGTTTTCCTGCAGATGAGCGATTGCATTCTGATGTCGTTCAGCAGCAGGCCCGCCATGTCGCGCGTGATGCCCCGGCGAATCAGGATGCGCTGGATGATCGTTTCCTCTGATCGGCGGGAAGCTTGTAAGAGGCGATTTGCCAGCCCCGTATGCGAACACGGTCCGCCAAGTCGAATAGCGAAAGCCGGCGGTATTGGGGTGGCGCAGCTTGTAGCAAACTGCAGGCAGCGCACCGCGGCCGTCGTACACCATTTTCTATGGTGCTGAGCTTGGCGAGACCGTCCGCCAGGAATTGCGCCGTGTCAGTATATTTCTGCTGGATACGCCTGTAGCCCTCGTGGTCAGCCGGAGCAACAAGTAATACTGCGCGATGATCTGTCCTGCCGACCGCGAAAAATTGAGCGCGAACGTGGGCATGTTGTCGAGATAGTCGACCATGAAGATCAGCTCGTCCGGCAGGTCCTTCACGCTGCGCCATACGACCCAACCTACTCCGAGCGGCGCCAGACCATATTTATGGCCCGATGTGTTGATGGATTTCACCCGTTCAATGGCGAAGTCCCATTCCAGATCCGGCTGGATGAAATGCGCGACAAATCCGCCGCTGGCTGCATCCACGTGGATGGGAATGTCCAGGCCAACATCTCGCTGCAACGCATCCAGGGCGCCGGCGAGGGCCTTCACGGGCTCATAAACGCAGGTGAAGGTAAGGAATGCCTAGCGTCGTGACCACGCCGATGGTGTTTTCATCGCAATGGCGGCAAGCTGCTCCGGTTGCAGACCGAGCGAGTCTCCGCTCAGCGGGACCTGACGAAGCTCGACATCGAAATAACGGGCAAACTTGTCCCAGCACACCTGTACGGGTCCACACACAATATATTGGGCTTGTCGACCGATTTTCCTTCAGCCAGGCGGCGCTTCTTCCATTGCCATTTGAGCGCGAGTCCTCCGAGCATGCAGGCTTCGCTCGAACTGGTTGTCGAGCATCTCGTTGTCTCCCACGAACGCGGCGCATGCCACAGGTCGGCAAGCATGTGGACACAGCGTTTTTCAATTTCGGCGGTCTGCGGATATTCGTCCTTGTTGATCGACAGATCCATCAGGCGGCGGACTTCGTCGTCCGCATAGGTCGTGCAGAAAGTGGCTACGTTCTGACGCGAATTGCCATCCATGAAAAGCTCGTCGCGAACTAGATCGAATACCGCATGAGGTTCCGAGGGCATTTTGGGAATGCGATATTTCGGCAATGACGAGCTGGAGATAGTGCTTGAATACTCATCATTGTTTGCTTCGGCGCTACTGAGCGCGGGCTTAAGAAATGTCATTGATCATTCCGGTGAGAAGATTGAGCGGAGATGCCAGACGTGTGGTCCTTAAAGCCAAGTGGCTTCGTCGCGAGGCCTCGCGGTTGATTGCAGCCACGTAAAGAATGAGTGTGTTGCGGCTGTTTCAACAGCCGGCCAGATCCGATAGCGGTTCAGCTAACAACCACTTGGCTCGACCTGATACCGTTATATGCTGCAAACTCCAATGATCGTTGACCTGTGTTACACACATGACGTGCGGTCATGTGCGGTTACGTGGGGTTTTCAACCGCGCTTATGGCCGCCGCAATGCATCCGCTATGGCGCTGATTAAGCCAGGTCGCGATGCCCGGGTTGATCAACAATTACATCGCGGGAATCGTTATTGGAGCATCGGTATGGTCTTCCACACCCTTGACACCCGGTATCTTTTCCGCAGCGATGCACATGGCACGCGCCTGCTCAAGCGAGGTGGCCGCGTTCCATAGATGAACCGTGCCGTCATTCACAATGACGTTCTCGGTGGCCACGGCCCAGCGATGACCTGCTAGCTGCCGGAGAACTGCGTCGTGCAGCGTCTGGGTGGCGCTCGGCGTGTTCGTGCCTGCGTCCTTCGGAACGCTTGCCAAGGCCTTTACCAGATTTGCCCGGCTGACAATTCCCAGCAGCTCTCCGTCGTACAACACCGGAACGCGCTTGATCCGATGCTTCTCCAGAAGGTCGGCGATTTCCCTGACCGGTGTTGTTTTCTTGACCGTAATCACCTTGGGGGTCGTCACGTCCTTCACCAACCGCGCGTTCTCCTTGATGTACGTCGCGCCAAGATTCTGTGTCGGTGCAAAAAATTCAAGCCACCATGACCGTCGCCCGGCTTGCGTGCCGATCTCGGTTCTATGGAGCGGTCGCCTTCGGTGAGCATGCCGAGCAAGCGGCCCTCGTCATCCACTACCGGCGCACACCACTGATGTGATTGTCGGCAAACAGCCGGGCAGCTTCTCGCACGGTCGTGCCGGGCCCTACGGTAATGACCTTCCTGGTCATGACATCGACTGCTCGCATCTTCCGCTCCTGAGTGTGATCGGGCGAGTTCCTGAACGAGGGTGAATCTCCCTCAACAGGACTCGCCTACATCAGGAATGCTAGTGGATCGCGCCGCAGACTTAACTCAGGTCAACCGTACAGCCATCAGAAACGCATGCCCACGCCAACGCCGACCACACCAGCGGGTCGATCTCGAGCGACTCAGCGAGGCGCCGTCCGCAGACGCGCTGGTGCGCATCCAGGTTTTCTTGATGTCGAAGTTGACGAACAGATTGCGGTCGACCTGCACGTCGACACCCGCTTGCAGGGCGGGTCCGAAGCTTGAATTCTTGATCGATACAGGCCGATACAGGCCGATACAGGCGTATCTCCGGCGTGAAACCCGTTATTATAGAATAGCGTGTAGTTCACGCCCGCGCCAACGTAAGGGCGCACCTTTCCGGCAGCATTGAAATAGTATTGAAGCAGGAGCGTAGGCGGCAGGACATTCACCCCGCCAATCGCCCCTGTGCTCGACGTTACCTGATGACGCGACTTGGCAAGGATCAACTCAATGCCAATACTCGGGCGCACCATATAAACAAAGTCGAGCTCGGGAACGATGGCGTTATTGACACCCGTCCCGATGCTTCCCAGCGTACCGCCCGCCGAGACACTGGGCTGGATGCTGATTGCCCTGACGCGCGCAAGAATGTCGCCCTGATCGGCCTGTGCCGGCAGACATACCGCCGATAAAGCCGCGCTCAACAACGCCGCTGCAAATACTGAATGTTTTCCCACGGTTTTCCTCTGTTTTTTCCGGTCGCGAATGCGTTTTTCCGTATGGGGATTTTCCGAATGCAGCCGCCTATTGCACCATGACGTGGATCAGAAAACCGGCATAACAAGGGTGCGGCATATTGCGCTTTCCGCGTGAACTGCACAGTCCGCTTCAATACCCGCATGCCGGGCCCATTCCGTGCTATCCCCGGCGCACCCCACCGTATCAATCGATCCTGGGCAAACTTGCTCTCTGCCGGGCCCACGCTTCGTGCGCGGTAGCCCGGAGAATGACCGAACGACACGAGCAATTCGAGCTGGAGAACCACGTGCCAAGCGACCGACCCTGCTCACCTCAACCCGGCGGCTCCCAGCCAAGCGACGAGCTCGCCAGCAGCGCCTTTCCTCATACCCTGAGCGACACCCACTTCGGGGCGCTCATCGACGCGGTACAGAACTACGCCATCTTCATGCTGGATCAGGACGGGCGTGTCGTGAGCTGGAACCGCGGGGCGCAAAATATCAAGGGCTACACGGTCCGCGAAATCATCGGGCAGCACTTTTCGGTTTTCTACACGCCGGAAAACAATGCGAGCGGCAAACCTCGCGCAGAACTGGCGCTTGCCGCATCGGAAGGCCGTATTGAAGATGAAGGCTGGCGCGTGCGCCACGACGGTTCACGCTTCTGGGCGAACGTAACAATTACCGCGATTCGTGCACCCGATGGCGCGCTTCGCGGCTTCGCCAAGGTAACGCGGGACATGACGGATCGCCTGCGACTGATCGAGCTTCAGCATGCCAGCGCGCTGTCTTTACACGTTCGGAGTGCACGCGAGGAAGAAAGAACCCGGATCGCACGCGAGCTTCACGACGACCTCGGCCAGCAACTGGTCGCGCTCAAGATGGATGTCGCCTTGCTGAATCAGGTCCCGACCGGCGAAAGCCAAGCCGTATGCCGCGACTTATCGCAGACGCTCGCGTTGCAGAGGCAGATCGATTCGATCATTGCCTCGGCCCGGCGCATTGCGGGGGGACTGCGCCCGCCCATGCTTGACGACCTGGGCCTGGGGGCCGCCCTCGAGTGGCTCGCGGCGGAGTTCCGCAATCGCTATGGCCTTGTCATCACCGTGCGGAACATGACAGATCAACTCGCGCTCTCGGCAACCGCGGCGACCGCCATGTTCCGGGTGGTCCAGGAAGCGCTGACCAACGTTACCCGTCACGCGGAAGCCACCCGGGTAAGCGTCGAGATGCACGTCATGCAGGACGAATTCCGCTTGCACATAGAAGATGACGGCAAAGGAGTAAAGCTGGGCGACAACCGGAACATGCAAAGTTTCGGACTACTCGGTATGAAGGAGCGGGTACGCGAATTAAACGGACAGGTAATGTTCGACATCGCGCCAGGGGACGGTTTTCGAATCGATATCCGTCTGCCCGCTGGGGCCGTCAAGGAAAACGAAGACGGCAATCCGGATCTCCCGCACCGCCCTACAGATGAATCGTCTCCGAACGCTTGAGGCTGATCCACACCACGCCCTCGCGCAAGCCGTCGAGCACCGTCTCGCACTCCGTAGCAAAGATCTTTGCGTGCCGGAACCGATGCTTGAATTCACCCGCCGCGCCGCCGTGAGCAACATGCACACAGCAAAAACCGCCTTCGACCGGAATGCTATAGGTGGAAACGGTCTAGTCGTCCCTGCTTACTTGACCCGTGAGTGCCATGTTATGCCTCCATCTCCCTTACTCGACGACCCGGTCGCCGCCCCGTGTTAGTGCCGCCATACTTGCGCGGCGCCGCATCCAGGTCAGGCAAGGCGAAACGCCTTCGCCTTCATTACGCTTCGATGATCACCTTTAGCGCATGCGTATCCACAGCTTGGGCGAAGGTCTCATACGCTTTCAAAACGTCGTTCAGCGCGAAGCGGTGCGTGACGAGCTTGCCCGCTTCCAGCCGCCCTGAACGTACCGTCTGCAACATGGGCGTGCTATCCACCAGCCGCGTGGTGATCGAAATGTTGCGGTCCCACAGGCATTCCCATGTGCAGATCGACTTTCACGCCATGTACGCCCACATTCGCAATGGTGCCGCCGGGCACAATGATCGATTCGCATAACTCGAAACTCGCCGACACACCAACCGCTTCGATCACGCAATCCACGCCCACGCCGCCGGTCAGTTTCATGATTTCAGCCACCGGATCGCCACTCGCGTTGTTCACGCACGCGGTTGCGCCGAAGGTCCGCGCCACTTCCAGCCGGTTTGCATCGCGGTCGATCATGATGATCTGCGCCCGTGCGTAGAACTGCGCCGTGAGCAACGCGGCAAGCCCGATAGGACCCGAGCCGACGATAGCGACCGTACTGCCCGGCTGCACTTTGCCGTTCAGCACGCCGCACCCGAAGCCGGTAGGAAGAATGTCCGAGAGCATGACTAGCGCTTCTTCGTCAGCACCGGTGGGGATCCGATACAAGCTGGTTTCCGCATGCGGAATACGCACATATTTGGCTTGCGTGCCGTCGATCCGGTTGCCCAGGATCCAACCACCGGTCGTGCAATGGGAGTACATGCCGCGACGGCAATAGTCACATTTTCCGCACGACGTGATGCAGGAAATAAACACGTGGTCACCCGGCTTGAACGTCGAAACTGCCGCCCCGACCTCCTCGATGACGCCCACGCCTTCATGTCCCAGGATGCGGCCCGGTTCACAGGTCGGCACGTCGCCTTTCAGGATATGCAGGTCGGTTCCGCAAATGGTCGTGCGCGTGACCTTGACGATTGCGTCGGTCGCCGAAAGGAGCTTGGGTGTCGACCGTTCCGAGGGATTTACTGCCGGGCCCGGATACACGAGTGCTTTCATCGTCAATCTCCTTAGGATATGCCTGAAAACCAGGCTTCCACGACAAAACTCTAGGTTTGGCCGACACTGGCGCGGTTGACCTCTATCAATCATGGGGACATGAACGCGGAAATTTCCGCTGCGGCCATGAGTACAGCCACGCACCGTTCAAGATGCGCCGGAGATGCCGCTTGTTGATCTGCATCAACGGAAAAAAGGCGCGAACTCATAGACTTTTTGTAAGCGCCGCGCTCTGGACTGGTTCCGGAACAACGCCGCCTGCTTGCTGTGTCACCGAGCCACCGACCCACTAACGGAGCCTCTGCAATGAGCTACAAAAGCATCGTCGTTCAACTCGACACGAGCGCGCGCCCATGCATGCCTCGAATATGCAATACGTCTCGCCAGATAATTCGAGCCCACCTGACCGGTGTGTTCTCGGCGTTCACGCCTGATCCGCGTTCGTTCTATGTCATGGCCGGTGCGGCCGCCTATTATGAAGATGAAGTGCACCGCAAGTCCCATCAGGAACGCCACGGTGCGCTCGAGCGGATCTTTCACGCAGAATTGCTGCGGGTGGGCGTCACGGGGCAATGGATCGATTACCCCGATTCCGGGGGGGAAGCGGTCTCTCGCTACGCCCGTTAACGCGGATCTGGTCGTGGCCGGACAGGACGATCCGGAGGATCCGGAAGCGTTTATCGCCGATCACTTCCCTGAAACGCTCGTCATGACCGCGGGCCGTCCTGTGCTGTTCATTCCCTACACCGGAGTGTTTCCGACGCTGAGCGCGAACAACATCATGCTTGCGTGGAACGGCAGCCGCGAGTCGGCCCGCGCTGTCTACGATTCCATGCCGCTGCTGCAACGCGCCGAACGTGTCACCGTCGTCAGACTTAATGAATCGCAGGGCGAGCCGGGCGCCAACCGCATTCCGGGCGCCGACATCGCGCTCCTGCTGGCGCGGCACGGCGTCAAGGCGGAAATGGCGGCAATTGACGGTGTCAACGACGTACCGATGGGCGACATGCTGATTTCGCGCGTGTCGGACCTGGGCGCCGACCTCATCGTCACGGGCGCGTACGGCCACTCGCACTGGCAGGAACTCGTGATGGACGGTGCGACACGCACCATGCATGCAGTCCATGCCCGTACCCGTACTGATGTCGCATTGACGTTGTTGCTTTAGAGCCAAGGAGATTCCTCATGTACGCCCGCATTCTCGCTCGTTCTGATCGACGGCAGCGAAACGTCATCGCACGCCCTCGACGCCCCCTGGAACCCGCTTACGAACACGACGCGGAGTCAAGCCAATCTACGTGGTGGATGTGCCGCAACTGTATTCCGGGCCGGCGTGCAATCCGTCGCTTCGTCAAGGAAGGCTTACTGACCGACGCTGCCGCCAGGATGCTGCGTGCGGGCGTCAAAGGCTCGACGCTGGTCGTCGAAGTCGATCCCCTGGGCGACGACGATATCGCGCAGCGGATCACGGTCGCTGCAAACGATTTCAGCGCCGATCTCGTCGTCATGTGCGCACACGGTCGGCGTGGCTGGCGGCGGCTCGTACTGGGCAGCGTGGCCGAGCGTTTCTTGCGGATCTCGACCCTGCCGGTGCTGCTGGTGCCGCTGAATTCCGCGGATAAAAAAGGAGCCCCGCAGCATGAGCACGCCGGACATAGTCGACGCTTCGCTGTGAGCGGAGGGACGGTTCTGCCCTACGCATGAGCGCCGTCCGGTCGGGAATGCACCGGAGCGGAGCTAAATCGCGAATGCTGCGTCGCGCTGTGCGTCACGAACGGTGAGGACGGGAACATGACTCGAACGCAAAATCGTTTCCGCAACGCTGCCGATCAAATGCCGGCGCACGTCATGCGGCCCATGCGCTCCCATCACGATGAGATCCGCTTCGAATGCTTGGGCTGCCTGCATGAGCGCGTCCGGGATGCTCGCCGTGCGCATCGATTATCTGAGTAATGCAGCGTACCTCGCCGTGTACCCCGCCACAGGCGCACAAATCGCGTGCATGATCGAGTTGCCGGTGTGCACTGACATAACCTCCCGCGTCTCCGATACCTCCCGGCACGGAATTACAAACGTCGTGCGAGACAACGCACGCCGCCATCAACATCGCGTCACGGACCGCGCCAGCTTGAGCGCCTCTTCAAGCGCGAGGCTCACGCTAAGGCTGCCGTCGAGTGCTACCAGAATTCGTTTGTACATGACCGTCTCCCCAGAGTCCTTCATGCATCAATGTCCGCGCGCAGGCCTGCTGGCCGCTTTATCCACATCAATTCGCGCCGTCGGCTCGCCGTCAGCTGATACGCCGCGCGAACGACGTCCGGAGCAGCACTGTATGATCCTGATCCGCACAACCTCAGCTGCACATTCCCCACTTTCCTCGGAGACCCCATGTCCGGGCCACGGCATAATAACACGGCATCGCAGTGCGGCACCGCTCGGCAGACGCGCGTAACCGGCATGGTCGGCTTGGCCGGTGCCCTCCTGCTCCTGCTCACCGCGAGCGCCGCCTTGATAGCACTCAGGCGCAAGGACACGAAGGCCGCGCACGCCGAGCCCAAGCCTTCGTCACCGCTTGACGAAGCGCGACTGCTCGGCATCATCCGGTCGTCGATGAAAACGATCATCACCATCGACGAAAACCAGCGGATCCTCATGTTCAATCCGGCGACGGAACGCCTGTTCGGCTGCGCGGCGGCCGACGCGCTCGGTACTTCGCTAAGCCGCTTCCTTGCCCGAGCGTTTTCGGGCCGGTCACGCCACACATGTCCGCCAGTTCAGCGTCACCGGCGTGTCCGACCGGCAAATGGGCGGCCGGCGCATACTGTACGGGTTGCGCACGAACAGCGATGAATTTCCGTTCGAAGCATCGATTTCCCAATTCGACGACAACAACGGCAAGCTTTACACGGTGATGCTGCGCGACATCAGCGCGCAAGTCGACGCGGGACGCTTGCTGCAGCGCTCGCACGAAGAATTACGGGGGTTCTCCGCGAGGAAGAAAAGTCCCGCATTGCAAGGGAGTTGCATGACGACCTGGGCCAGCAATTGACCGCGCTGAAAATGAATATCTTTTCGCTGGAACTTCGCACCGGAACGGACGCGGAGGCGCGCACGCAATTACGCGACATGCAGCGCCTGATCGATGCGACCGTTGCTTCCATGCGCCGGAACGCGGTCGACCTGCGCCCGGTGATGCTCGATGACCTGGGTCTGGTCCCCGCCATAGACTGGCTCGCGAACGACTTCACGAACCGCTACGGGATCGACGTCGAGCGGCGAATCGACGCGAGGCACACCATTTCCAGCCGCGACGGCGCGACCGCCATGTTCCGGATCGTGCAGGAAGCGCTGACCAACGTGGCGCGCCATGCGCAAGCTAGCCGTGTCGATCTGGCGTTATTCTGGAAGCGGACCGGTGCATCCTGCGGATTGCCGACGACGGTATCGGCGCGCACGAACGTGCGGATGCCGAGCGCAAGTCCTTCGGTCTGATCGGCATCCGCGAGCGGGTGCACAAGCTGGGCGGGTCGGTCTCGATCCAGTCGGGTATCGGACAGGGGTTTGCTGTGACCGTGACGTTCCCGCTGGCGACCTTGCAACAGGACGATGCTTTCTTCGACAATCCAGAAAACACCGAGGAAGAACCGCTGCAATGACCCGAGTATTGATCGCCGATGACCACGCCCTCGTACGCGACGGGCTACGCCATATCCTGCGCGGCGCGAGTGGCCTGGAAGTCGCCGGCGAAGCCAGCGACGGCGCGACCACCATGGCAATGATCCGCGCCACCCCGGCGGACGTGCTGGTTCTCGACCTGTCGATGCCGGGCAGGAACGGCGTCGAACTGCTCAAGCAGATCAAGGACGAGAAACCGGCGCTGCGCATCCTGGTCCTCACGATGCATGCCGAACAGCAATATGCGGTACGTGCGTTCAAGGCGGGGGCATCGGGTTATCTGACCAAGGAAAGCGCGAGCGCAGAACTGGTCACGGCTGTCAGCAAGGTCGCGGCAGGCGGCGTGTACGTCAACCTGACCATGGCCGAGTGGTTTGCACAAAGCTTGAACAAACCCGCCGACGACTTGCCGCATAGCCGGCTTTCCGACCGCGAGTTCGAAGTATTCCGGCGGATCGCGGCGGGCGAGACCATCACGCAGATCGCCCAGGCGCTGTCGGTCAGCGCCAAGACCGTCAGCACGTACAAGACCCGCATCCTTGAAAAAATGCAGATGCCGCACGACACCGCGCTGGTCCGCTACGCCATGCGCCACAAGCTCTTCGACGACGCCTGCGACGCCTGATCGCCCGCTGCGCATCACGCCTGTGTAAGGCGCGCAGTCCGATACCTACAGCACTTCCAAAACCCCTACACCATGTCTGGCCGCTCGCCGATTTTATTTTGAGATAGCCTCGACTATACTTTTACGCATGAACTCAAACGGTTGCAGGGCATGCTGAAGATCTTCCTTATCGACGACTCAAGCCTTGTGCGCCACCGCCTATGCGCACTGATTGGCGCGCTGACCGACGCGGTGATCGTGGGCGAGTCGGAAGAAGCGGACACGGCGCTGGGATGCATCCGCATGACCCGTGCCGATCTCGTGATCGTTGACCCGCATCTGGCTGACGGCAATGGTATGGAGATTGTTGAATCGCTAGCGCGGGTCACGCCGCCCGTTCTGACATGGTGTGACCAATATTCGGACCGGCGTTTCGTGCCGCATGCCAGCGCGCGAGGGCCCGCTATTTCTTCGACAAGACCTGCGAGTACGAACTGGTTCGCGACACGATTGCGCAACTGGCCAGTGCTGCTCGTCCGGAGCCAACATCCTGCGAACCGGCATGACCGCCTTGCACCCTGTCCGCTCAGCCCGTCAGTCCATCCATTCACTGATCATCCGACTCTTCTGGAGACAGGCATGACCTCAGCTACCGCTTGCGTGCCCGCCGCTTCGACCTTTTCCACCGCAATTCCTTTGGCTTACAGGCCGCGATCCGCCATCATCACGGGTTCGCCACCACCGGGCACCCGTGGCGGTCACGAACTGCTCCGCGTGTACGTTGTACTCCATCTGCATGCTGCCTCACCTGAGCGCGAACGAGCTGGCCCGGCTCGACGCCACATTGTGTGTTCCACGCGGATCGTGCGACGCGGCGAAACGCTCTACCGCGCCGGCGATAAATTCAAAAGCATCTACGCCGTGCGTGTCGGCTGCTTCAAGACGGTCATCACGCATCGCGATGGTCACGAGCGGTCACCGGGTTTCATATTGCGGGCGAACCGCTCGGACTCGACGGCGTGTGCTCCGTGGACAGAATTGCGATGCGATCATGCTCGAGGACAGCAAGGTGTGTGTCATCCCGTTCGACTTGCTCGAGGATCTCTGCCATGACGTGAAGGTGATGCAGCAGCGTGTGGATCGCATGATGAGCGGCGAAATCGTGCGTGAATCCGGGCTCATGACGATGCTCGGCACGATGACCGCGCAGCAGTGCGTGGCTGCGTTCCTGCTCAACTTGTCGAAGAGGATGAAAACGCGGGGATACTCCTCGGCGGAATTCAACCTGCGCATGACGCGCGAAGAGATTGGCAGCTATCTCGGGCTGAAACTCGAGACCGTCAGCTGAATGTTCTCAAAGTTGCAGCAAGTGGGTGTGATCGATACGAACGGCAAGCAGGTACATATTCTCGACAACGGGAAGCTCGCCGTGTGATCAAAGCGAACGGACATGCCTATCGAGTACCTGCGAGGTTTTGCGCGGCCGCAGCGCACCGACCAGAATAACCGGCGCCTCGGGCGCTGGCTTGCGTTCATTGCGGGCGCGGCGAACGCGGGCGGCTTCCTCACTGTCGGGCAGTATACCTCGCATATGTCGGGGATCGTATCGGCACTCGCCGATAACCTCTCGATAGGCGACTTCGGCCTCGTCATCGCGGGATTGAGTTCACTCGTGGCATTCATGACCGGCGCGGCCACTTCCGCGATCATGATCAACTGGGGTCGGCGCCGCCGGGCACAAAGCGAATACGCGCTGCCTTTGATGCTGGAAGCCGTGCTGCTGCTCGTGGTCGGTCTGCTCGGATCGAACCTGGAAAACAACCGCATCCTGTTCGTGCCCGCGACCGTGGCGTTGCTGTGCTACGTGATGGGTCTGCAGAACGCGATCATCACGAAGATCTCCAAAGCCGAGATTCGCACCACGCATATGACCGGCATCGTCACGGATATCGGCATTGAACTCGGCAAGCTTTTTTATTGGAACGTGTCCGAGTCGGGGCCCGGCGTTGCCGCTGTGAAGGCAGACCGGTCGCGGCTCTGGCTACTGGCATCGCTGCTTGGGATGTTCCTTACCGGCGGCCTCGCGGGTGCGCTGGGTTTCAAGTATGTGGGTTTCATATCGACCCTGCCGCTGTCGGTCATGCTGGTCGTGCTGGCAGTCGTGCCGCTGATGGACGATCTGGTCGGTCAGCGTCGCTGAAGCAACTGCACGTAGCCTCGACCGAATTTATCACGGTAGCGCCCACGAGCTGTCCGGTATTTTCCGGAGCAGTTAATTGCTCGGCGTCTGCATGGTTGACCTAGGTCAAACCCCTAAAGAGGGGGTACATCTACAGTCATTTCAATGCCTGGCCTGTCCGTTGCAAGCGCGCCAGACAGCGGCCCTTGCCTGCGGCAGTCCCGCGCGACACCGCTACGCCGCTCCCGCCGTTGGCTCGCCCGAGCCGCCGGCGGCAAGCACGCTCGACTTGAAGGAAAGCCATGGATACCCGCTTCCGAACAGACCCTGTTGGTAGCAACAACCGCGCGCATTCTGCCGCTTCCGGTTGGCCATGCCAACACCAACCCCTTCCGTGCGCTGGATCACACCAAAGAAGCCGCCATAGCTCGCATCACGGCTGGGTTGTCACCTGCCGCGTTATCGCTAGCCGTGGCCGACTGGTTTATCGATCTTGCGGTTGTGCCGGGGAAGCGGGCTGAACTAGCTTCTCTGTATGCCGCGAACATCAGCCAGATACAGGACTATGCGCTTCACTGGCTCAAAGGCGACGCCGCGCCGCTACTCTGTGAACCAGTCAGTGTTCGCAGACCATCGGTTCCGCGCCGACGGATGCCAGACCGAACCTTATCGGTTCTGTTCCCAGGTGTTCCTTCTTGCCGAACAATGGTGGCAATGCGCCACTCATGACGTACCACCGGGCGCGACGAAACACCATGAAAACGTCGTGGGCTTCGGAGCACGTCAGTTGCTAGACATGGTCTCGCCGACGAATTCGCCCTTCACCAACCCTGAGGTCATCGAGCGAACCTAAGCCACAGGCGGCGCCAATCTGTTGCGAGACGCGTGCAACATGCTGGAAGACATGCGTTGCCAGGCGAACGGCGAGTCGGCCGCCGGTGTCGAACAGTTCAACGTCGGCGCAACGCTCGCGATAACTCCCGGCAAGGTGGTCTTTCGCAATCATCTGATCGAACTTATCCAGTACAGTCCGACGACTGGAACTGTCGTCGCCGAGCCGGTGCTGATCGCTCCCGCGTGGATCATGAAGTACTCATCCCTCTCACCGCACAACTCCCTGATCCGCTTCCTCGTCGATCAGGGGTACACACAGTGTTATGCATTTCGTGGCGCAACGTCGGCGCTGAAGACCGGGACCTGAGCCTCGAGGACTACCGTACGCTCGGCATCATGGCGGCTCTCGACAGCATCAATGAGATCGTGCCGGGGCGAATACACGCAACGGGTTATTGCCTCAGCGGCACGCTGCTGTTAATCACCGCGGCGGCAATGGCCGCAGCCGGCGACGAGCAGCTAGCTTCGGTGTCGTTGTTCGCCGCGTAAACCGATTTCACGGAACCTGGCAAGCTGCAATTGTTTATAGACGACAGCGAGGTCTACTTCATCGAAAGCATGATGTGGTCAAAAGGTTATCTTGAAGCGAGCCAGATGTCGGGTGCGTTCCAGATGCTCGAGTCGAACGACCTGGTCTGGTCGCATCTTGTTCGCGACTACATCCTGGGCGAGCGCGCACCCATGTTCGACTTGATGGCATGGAACGCCGATTCGACCCGCATGCCGTACCGGATGCATTCGGAGTATCTGCGACGGTTGTTCCTTGACAACGACCTTACCGCTAACCGATATCAAGTCGACGGCCGGCCGATCTCGCTGCACAACATCTGTGCACCGATGTTCGTGGTCGGCACGGATCGTGACCATATCGCGCCATGGCGCTCGGTCTACAAGATCCACACCTGCTTCGTGCTGACAAGCGGCGGCCACAACGCGGGCATCGTCAGCGAACCGGGACATTCGAACCGGCAGTTCAGGATCAAGCACAGCGCGCCCGCTGACCTTCGTGTCAGGCCCGACCGCAAGGCGGGTCATGGTGGTACGCATGGACCGGTTGGCTCGCTGCCCAGTCGACCGCGCAGACTGCCGTTGCGCCACCGCATATGGGCCCCGCACGCCAAGACCCCCACGGCCCTGCCGGACGCCCCGGGCACCTTGCTCCAGGACTAGGAGCCAGGCCATGGAAGACAATCTCCTTCGCAACCGCACTTTCGATGAACTCGCGATCAGCGAGCCAGCATCGCTCGTACACACTGCTGGCCTGGATGACATCCAGTTGTTCGCCGCCAACTCGGGCGACGTCAATCCCGCTCACGTCGACGCCGCTTTCGCCGCTAAAGCATGTTCGGTCATGTCGTCGTTCAGGGCATGTAGACGGCCGGGCTTATCTCCGCACTGCTGGGCACCAGATTGCCGGGGCCCGGCACGATCTACCTCGACCAGGACTTGCAATTTCGGCATCGGGTCGTACCCGGCGACGTTGTGACGGCGACGGTGAGCGTTAAGGAAAAGCATTCGGACAAGCGAATTGTCCTGCTCGATACGCGTTGCACTAACCAGCGGGGCGAGACGGTCCCGATCGGCGTGGCCACGGCGATTGCGCCGGCTGAGCGGATCGTATGGCCACGAATTGCGCGCCCGGATGTCGTGGTGCGAAACCACGACCGTTATGACGCGTTCATGCGCGAGGCGCGATTGCTGCCCTCCCTGCGTACGGCGGTCGTGCACCCATGCTCAGCTGAAGCGATCAGGGCCACCATCGAAGCCTGCGACGAAGGGATGATCGATCCGGTGCTGATCAGACCGGAAGCGAAGATCCGGGCCGCCGCGGAACTGGCGCAGGTCAGTCTGGACGGGGTCACGATCAAAGCCGTCGAACACAGCCATGCAGCTGTTGCACGCGCCGTCGAACTGGGCGAGGCCGGCAGGATTGCCGCGCTGATGAAAGGCAGTCTGGGAGATGCACGAATTGCTTGCAGCGCTCGTGAGTTCGACGTCCGGTTTGCGGACGGGGCGACGCATCAGTCACGTCTACGCGATGGACGTCCCCGCCTATCCGAAACCGCTTTTTATCACGGACGCCGCAGTCAATGTCACACCCTCACTCGAGTAGAAACGCGATATCTGCCAGAACATGATCGGCTGCACTTGCTGGGCATCGAGCAGCCGCGGCTAGCCGTGCTCGCCGCAATCGAGACCGACCCGCGCATACCGACCATACTCGACGCCGCTGCGCTCACCGTGATGGCTGCACGCGGGCAGATCCGCGGTGCGCTCGTCGACGGTCTGCTCGCCTTCGACAATGCCATCAGCCTTGCCGCGGCGAACACGAAGGGAATCGTCTCGCCGGTCGCGGGCCAGGCTGACATTCTCCTCGTTCCCGACCTGGAAGCGGGCAACATGCTTGCAAAGCAACTGATGTACTTCGGCGGCACCGATGCCGCGGGCCTGGTGCTCGGCGCGCGCCTGCCGGTCACCCTGACAAGCCGCGCCGACAGCCTGCGTGCAGGTACGGCTCGCGTCCGTGGCACTGGCAAGGATCGTCGCCCAACGCTCGCTTTGCCCGTCGGCCTTGTCATCATGAGCGCGCCACTGCTGCTTACTTTCAATCCCGGTTCGTCGTCGGTCAAGATCGGCCTGTTCCATGTATCAACCGAAGGCGCCACACGAGTCGGCCAGGGTTCAATCGACTTCCGCCACGTGCCGTTGTCGTTGCATTTGGTCAACGGCGACACCATTCACGACATCGCCCTGAAAGCGGCCGTCACCGAAGACCTGCATGAGGTGCTGGACGAAACGCTGAACTGGTTCGCGACGCACTTTTCGCTGACCGATCTGGTCGTGGTCGGTCACCGCGTCGTGCATGGAGGCGACGCGTTTTCCGGACCCGTCGCGATCAACGGCGAAACGCTCGTAGCCATCGAAGCGCTAACACCGCTCGCGCCGCTGCATCAACCGCAGAGCGTGCGGCTGATTCGGGCGACCCGGCATCTGCGCCCTCATCTCGTGCAGTCGGCCTCATTCGACACCGCCTTTCATCGTACGCAAACTGATCTTGTGCGTCGTTTCGCACTGCCGCGCCGTTTCTTCGATAACGGCGTCAAACGATACGGTTTCCACGGCCCGTACCAGTTCATTGCGAGGTCCCTTACCTGCACCTCCCCAGATAGCTGATCGCCGAGTGATTGCGGCGCACCTCGGCAACGGCGCGAGCTTGTGCGCCATGACGACCGGTGCAAGCCGCGACAGCAGCATGGGCTTTTCCATCCTCGACGGCATTCCGATGGCCACACGTTGTGGCACGCTCGATGCGGGTGTCGTCCTTTACTTGCTGCAACAAGAAGGCCTGAGCACAGCGGAAATCGAAAAGCTCTTGTACGCGCAGTCCGGATTGCTCGGCGTTTCGGGTTTGAGTGCGGACAGCCGCGAGCTGGCTGCCAGCAGCCAGAGCGTATTGGATTTATCGGGAAGAGCGGCACTCGCAAGATAGATGGACGCAACAAGCCGCTGAGCCAA
>CALNPU010000069.1 GCA_940588625.1 uncultured Caballeronia sp. | reverse complement strand
TGAACGAACCGCTTCATATCGCTCCTCCTCCGCTATCGGAGGAGAAATTCTAGCCGCTTTAAAAAAACGTTTTGACAACCTGGAACGGCATCCGTCAATGCAGCTCATTCCAAACGGCCTGGACATGGGGCGCACTTCTCGCATGGCCTGGACGCCGATCTCGCCAATGACCATGCGCAGATCTTGCAGATCGGGCGTTACACGTCGGTGAAGAACCAGTTGCAGACCGTGCATGCGTTCAAGGAAGTCGCGCAGCAGGTAACGCTCGCACGATTGCTGCTGGTCGGGGTGGTTGAAGATCCGGCGTATTTCACGGCGGTGAAGGATCTCGTGGCGAAGCTCGGGCTCGAGCAGCGGGTCATTGTGGAAGGGCCGCGTTCGGACGTCTCCGACATTCTCTTCAAGGCCAGCGTGTTTTCGATGCCGTCGCGCTCCGAAGGACATAGCATCGCGTTCCTGGAAGCGCTTGCGTCGGGGGTGCCGATTGTCGCCAGCGACATCCGGCCTTTCTGTTTCGCAGCGGATTTTCCGGCTGTGCATTTGCTGGATCCGGAGGACACCTCAGCCTATGCACGCGCGCTGGTGACCGCGTTGGGAGAAAAGCGGGCGCAGCGGCCGCTAGGCGGCCTTACGCTTGCCGATACCGCCGAGCATTATCTACCAGTCGCGCGGCAGGTTACGGGGTACATGGCGGGTGCATCGGCCTGAGCGCAGGGTTGCCCGCATTCAAGCGTCTAAAAAATGCCAACTGTACAAGCCGGCATTTTTGTTTCTATCGACGTCGAATCTTCAACTTCAGTGGATCAATGAAACAACTTAGTCGCCTGGAGCAAGGTGTTGATCACGCCCCATGCAAGCGGTACCAGCACATAGATCCAGAACACGCCGAGCAGCAGCTTGTTGGACGGTGCGGCATCCGCGTTGGGGTTCGATGGGCGTTCATCGTGTTCTCCGGTTTATCGTTGTCCTGGGATTCAGTCTGCCGCGAGTGCGGAGACGCGCTCATGTGATGTTTTTCGTGGACGCGCTTCACCAGCAGGTTGCAGATAAACCCGATCACGAGCAGTCCGGCCATGATGTGCAGGGTCGTGGTGTAGGCCTCCACCTTGACCACGCCATGCTCCACTTCATACGCGCGGATGTAATTCACCAGTACCGGACCTGCGGTAGCCCACGCGGTCAGCAGGCGTCCATGAATGCCGCCCACGAATTTCGTGCCGAACATATCGGCGAGATCGGCCGGGACGGTCGCAAAGCCGCCGCCGTACATGGACAGGATCACGCAATACGAGAGCACGAAGAGCGCAACGTTGACGGCTTGCGCAAACTGCGGCACCAGCAGATACAGCACCGCACCGAGCACGAAAAAGACGAAGTAGGTGTTCTTGCGTCCGATCCAGTCCGACGCCCGATGCCCACACGAAACGCCCGCCCATGTTGAAAAGCGAAAGCAGGCCGACGAAACCGGCCGTAGTCCCCCGCCGTGACCGATGCCTTGAAGCTCTCCTGGATCATCACCGACGCTTGGCCCAGCACACCGATCCCGGCCGTCACGTTGAGGAACAGCACCAGCCAGATTAGGTAGAACTGGGGCGTCTTCAGCACCTGGTCGATATGCACGTGATTATTTTGTTGCCGTTCGTCACCGGCGGCGTCCAGTTCGGACGCGGGGCGCGGATGGCGAGCACACTAATCGACATCGAGATGAAATAGATGACACCCAGCACCACGAAGGTCTCGGTCACGCCGTTGCTGGTCGCGCTCTTGAAGTGGTTCCTCAGGGCGACCGAGGCGGGCGCCGCGATCATCGCGCCGCCGCCGAAGCCCATGATCGCCGTGTCGCGTCGGTCAGGAAACCAGCGGATCAGCGTGGACACCGCGGCAAGACATAACCGAGCCCGAACCCAATGCCAATTACGCCGTAGCCGAGGTAGACCAGCACGATCTGATGCAGATGCACACCGAGCGTCGCCACCAGGAAGCCCTCCGCCGAAGCAGCAAGCCGCCGTGAACATGGTGCGCCTCGGCTCGACTTTCTCAAGCCACTTGCCGGCGAGCACGACCGACAGCCCGAGGAACACGATAGCCAGCGAAAAGATCCAGCCGAGCGTGGTCAGCGACCAGTCGTCCGGCGCCGATTCCGTGATCCCGATGACGCGCGTGAGCGGCGCGTTGAAAACGGAAAACGCGTAAGCTTGGCCGATATACAAATGCACGGCGAGGGCGGCTGGCGGCACCATCCAGCGGGAAAATCCCGGTTTTGCAACGGAAGCTTCTTTGGAAAAAATCCGGGCGAACCGGTAATTGTGCTGCCGGTATGAGAGTTCATTCTGGGGTCTCCAATTTACTTGTGCTGTTAATCTGGATAGATGCCCCGGATTGCGCATAAAAATTAATGCATTACGTTTGCATCAATTGCTTCACTCACTATAATATAAACTGTGGCTATGTGTTTGGCGATCACCAGCGTATCGAAGTTTTCGCGCGCGTAGATCCGGCACTCCTGCTCCGTCGATAACTTCAGCGAACCATTCAGGGCAGCGATCAAGCCATCGGCAATGGCATCCACGCCCGTCGATGGCAGGACAAGATTCGCCGATAAAAGCGCAACCGCCTCCGGCAAACCGCCCACCGGGGTCACCAGCACCGGCGTCCCCGAAGCAAGCGACTCCACCGTAATCAACCCCAAACCCTCCAGCGCAACCTCCAGCGCAAACGTCGGCACAATACTCACATCCGCTGCACAATACAGCGCCGCCAAATGCCGGTCAGGCACAAATTCAAGCAGTCGAACATTGTCATCAAGACCGGCTTCGGTAATGCGCGCCTGCAATTCCTCGGCAAGGCGCTCCTTCCCCGCGATCAACAACACGTCCCGTTGCCTGGCCTTCACACCCCGTCCCGTTGCCTGGCCTTCACACCCCACTTCATTGCTTCGATCAGATCTCAAGCCCCATCCGCCTGACCAGCCGCCGCCCCGCAAGCACGACCGGCCAGTCCTGCGGCAACTGGCAACTGAAGCCGGCGACGAGCATCGGCTCGGCTCAGCGGTAGATTGAACTGCGAAACATCGACACACCCCGGCACCACGCGAATCAAATCCACTCCTTAAGAATAGCATAACATGACTGCAAGATCTCCCCAAACGCCTCCGACAATACCGATCAGCCGCGACGAACGCGCATACACCCGCTGCTCAAGCAACGCTTGGGCAGCTGGCCAATGGAATCGGCGCCGTCAACATGGCTCTCATCCGCCCACGGCCCCTGGAAGGGTGAGACCTGCGGAATGCCGCGGGTGACATCGAGGCCCGGGAAGGTGTAAAGCGCGAAATGCGACGAGACCACATCGGGCCGCTCACGGCTCAACGACGCCCGCAACGCACGGCGTGCGGCTATCAAGCGTCGCGGCAAGGACTGCGCCGCCGGACCGAAGCCGCGAATGGCTCCTTCCGTGTCGGCCGCCACTCGCGCCGATCCCGCGACCACGCCGCGCACGGTAACGCCCGCACCTGGCAACGCACCGACCAACGTGTGATACATCCGGTCCAAACCGCCCGCGCGCTCGGGGAACCAGTGCATTCCAATTTGCAGCGACTTGATGGCTTGCGTGCTTATGTCCACGACCTTGATCGAAATTGTTGATGGATAACGACAACCGTCGAATTGCTCGTACCGGCGATGCGTGTGATTCGTTCGCCATGCCAGGCAGCATGGAATAGCGGGCACTGATCGCCGCGCTCTTCGTCAGCGCCGCCTTAGTCAACCCGCCCTCCGCCTGCGCTTCACCGGACGCGGCTGCGCCAGCCTGATTCGCAAAACCGCGATACAGATCCAGATACCGTCGCGCCATCCGCGCCCAGCCAAATTGGTCCGCCAGCAGGCGCGCAGCTTCGCCCATCTCACGACGCAGTTCGGGTGCATCATCAAGCTTCGTGATCGCGCCCGCGAGCGCGGTGGCGTCATCGGGATCGTCGAGCACAATGCCGCAGTCCGTGCCGATAATCTCCGCCCAGCCGGCCGTCTTCGCCGTAATGACCGGCAGACCCGCCGCAAGCGCTTCCAGCAGCGAGAGGCTCATTGCTTCGTAACGCGATGGGAAAACGAAGGCATCGACGGAATACATCAACGTGGGCATGTTCTTCACCAGCCCTAAGAAATGCACGCGATCCGCAATGCCCAGCGCCTTGGCTTCATCGGGATAAGGACTGCCCGGGATATAACCGGCCACCGCCAGATGAACATGGGCAGGAAGCTGCACCAACGCCTTTAGTAGCGTGTCCAGGTTCTTGCGCGGCGTGCGTAAGTCGCCGACAAACAGCAGCAGGCATATATTGTTTCGCAATCCGAATTATTTCATGTCGTACCCCATCACCCTGGCCGCTCTGAATGCACTATAAACTACCTCGATGCGTTCGCCCGCCACACCGTTCGCGCGAATCTCGACAGCCACTTTCTCGGACACCGCGGCAATGATCTTCGAGCGTTGATACGCCCAGTGTTCAAGCCGCGCATTCACGCGGCTATACAACACCTGGTAAGCGGACCACAAACCACCCGTGAGCTTGAACGGATAGTACGGACTGCGCAGCCAGCCGCCATGCACGAAGTGGGCGATATTCACGTCGGCTTTAGCCCACGATATAAATCCGTTCACATGCAGGACGTCGTATTCCTTCTTGTGCGTCTTGAGCCACAACGCCGTCTTCAGCGCGAAGACCTGCTGCTTGAAAAGCTTGGTCGGCCAGAAGCGCCCGACCTTGATCGCGACCCATTGTAAAAGTGCTTCGGAAGCAAATTCCGGCGCAACGTGCAACGCCAGCAGCGTGACCTGATGGCCTTCCGCCAATGCGGCGCGCGCAATCTCGTAGTTCACGCGGCCTTGCCCGTCTTTATGACGCACGACATGAGTGACGATGGCGATTCTCATCGGAGTACCTTTTCAGGGAGGGAGTGTTTGAAGAGCACCTGCGCGTGGCAGCGCCCGAGTTACTGGTGGTGGCGTGCCGCAGGACCGAGCAAAGGCCCATGTAAGAGGATCATTCCGCCGATCGACGGAAGGTATTGGTGAACACCAGCATGCCGACAATCGCGAACGCAACGCTCAAGGATGCCTGCGCATATTTATCGTCGCGTAGTGAGAACGAAGCACGGAACGAGCGTGTGAGCAGCAACCCCAGCCCGGCAAGGTACATGAGCGAACCGGGCCAGCCAAGGACGAACGGCACGTTCATCACGCCGCTGTCGAAGCTGCCGTATTTGCCCAGGTCCCCGTTGGAGGTGGAAAGTTTCGTCGATGAACCGGTGGCGCCGAATCCTTCGCCGGAGACGTCCGTGAAAACGGTTTTCGCGAACGACGCGTAGAACTCGTTGCGCGCGACGTAGCTGTTGTCATCGCTGAGATTGGTGATGGACTGCAGGCGCGTCGCCATCTTGTCGGCAATCGGTCCGAAGGTCAGCAGCGGCACGGAAAGTCCTGCCAGCACCACTGCGCCAACCAGGATCCGTACCCGCACCTTGTTGCTCGCCTTGATGATCTGCAGCACCATCGCGATGACCCAGCCGCCCCAGGTCAAGCGCACCATGCACAGGCCGAACGAGATGAATCCGACACCCCCAGCGACCCAGCGCACGCTTTGCGTGCCGGCCATGGTAAAGGTGAGCGCTGCCATCATCGCGAGCGCGAACGGACCCGATGAATTCATGGTGCTGAACACGCGCACGCCGAGCCGGACCGGGTCACCTTGCGAAGCCATCTGCGAACCGATCATCCACATAGCGTCCCAGGCCAGCATCAGGAAGAACTGCACGAGACCGTAGCCGCCCATGAACAGCATGCCCCAGATGAACGTGTCGAGAATCGCCTGGCGGTACTTCGGATACTCTCGGGCGTGGACCATGATGTGAAAGCCGATCAGTACCGGATACAGCCACGCCGCAAGGTCGTAGGTGGCCGCCATCGGACCGTTGGACATCACGCCGATCAGGTACGCATAGGCGAGGCCCATGAAGATCAGGAGGAACGGCAGGCCGCGCCGCTCAACCAGCACACGATAGTGCCGAACCACGGTCAAGGCGCAGATCATGGTCACGACCACGGGCGCGACCTGGATCAGGCTGGTGGCGGTGAAACCGCCCTTTGCAAAATCCGCCAGCCTGCGCACTTCGGGACCGAGAAACCACTGCCACCAGACGAAGCCGATGTAACGCGCGGGACTCTTGAAGTACAGCCATAGGCCGACGACCGTCGCCATGGCCGGGAACCCGTATGTCAGCGCCGACCCCGATGCGCGAGGATGAGCAGCAGCGTGAATATCCAGAACCCGGTTTGTGGCACCCAGTGTTTTGGGTCGTCGCGGAACAGACCGAGAAAACCCGCGCGCAAAGGCTTGCCGCCGTTCTCGATCAGATCAGCCAGATACTTCGACGTACGCGCTGCGGCCGGTGTGCTCATGGATCAATTCACCCGGCGTTGAGGCGCGACATTGCCGAGCTCGCCAAGCTCGGCAATGTCGCGCGGTTTCTGACGGGCGCGCGGATATGTCCATGTGCCACGTCCTCATGAACTCCTGCGTGAGGCGTACGTGCTAAAGCGCGAACTGGCGTGTCGTGTAGTCACGTGCAGCGAAGTGACGGCTTGCCGCCTGCACGCGTTGCAGTGCAAGTACAGGATTAGAAACTATCGTGTCGAGCGCGCGCTGCAACGCGGACACGTCGTGCGGCGGCACATAAAACACATGCTCAGGTCCGAAGTAATCGCGCAGGGACCCGACATCGGAGACGATCACCGGCTTGCCGAGCGCCACCGCTTCGAGCACAACCGTTATGCCCGAGACGTGCGAGTTCGGGCGCAGCGGCACCATGATCACGTCGGCCCAGTCGTACAGTTCACGCGCCGCTTTCAGGCCGAATGCCCGAGCAATCTTCACGTTGCTCGCATGCAGCGCTCGATACCAGTCGACGCGTCGCGATCCACACTTCATGCGCCGGGTTCTGCCGGAACGCCTGGACAAGCGACTCCCAGTCACGATCATTGCCGATTGCGGCAATTCGCACCGGCGGGTTGCCAGGAGGTCGGCTCCTGCAGCGGAAAATCGAGCGGGTTGATACCGTGTCACATCGCGCTTGAAATATTCACGCGCCATTTGCGCGTTCTCGCTCGCGTGCGCGGTCAGCACATCGGCACGGGCGAGCAGCTTCCTGTACACCCACTTCCTGAGCGCACCGAAACCCGCCCACTTGTCGACGAGCCATACGCTTTGCGCGAGCAACATCGGATTGCCGCGAGCCCGGCCCTTCAAAAGCAACAACAACGCCGCCGATAAATACTCGGCCTCGGTATGCGTCCAGACGACGTCGTCGGCGTTGAGAATTTCCTCACGGTTGCGCCACGTGTGGATGAAGTCAAAGCCGAGCGCCGCCTTCAGTCCACGCCGCGCGAGCCGCACGAATTTGTTCTTGGACTCGTCGCGCGAATACGTCAGCGTTAACTCCGGGGACTCTGCATGGTGATAACCGTACAGGCAGCCGATGTTCTCCCCTTTGCGGTAAAACCGCGGGTCTATGCCGTAGAACAAATGCACGTGAACCTTGGTCGCTTGCATACGGGAAACCTCCACGTCGCCATGATGTTGTGAGTTCCGGACCAGCGCTACGTGGCTTATGCGGCTTTCGCGCCATCGGTGCGGCCGCGCATGGCGAGTGCATAAGCTGCTGGCTCGTGCTGTGCGTCGCGGTGATCGTCCTGTGCACCTTTGCGCATGGCACGGTAACGCGTCCAGCAGGCCGCCGTATCGCGAGTGCGTGCAAGTGCAAGCAACGCATGCGCGAAGCCGGGCATTGCGCGGGTGCCGATGGCAGCGTACCAGTTACCACGCCACATGCCGCGCGAAGGGACCAAGATGCTCGCGCAATACTAGATGCAGGTTGTAAGCGGTGTCCGCGAGTGCCCCCAGCGTTTGCGCATCACGGCCGTTGTCATCGAAACGTTCGGCGGGGAAATGATCTACCGCCACGCGCGGATCGTAGACCATCTTCCAGCCCGTGCGCCGCACGCTCAAACTAAATGAGAGGTCGTTCAAGGCTGCGCGCCCTTGCCGCGCAGGCGCGTATCAAAGCGCAATCCGCCCACCGCCGAGCGCCGAGCGCCGAGCGCCGGTAAATCATGTTCGCGCCCTTCAGTAGCGAGACCGTTCGCGGCGCATCCACACCCAGATAATGGTTGCCGCAGATCTTGCCGGTGCGACGAATCACGCCGACCTCCGAGCGTTCGCCGTCAAGCAGCGCAACGCGCTCGAACACCCAGTCACGGCCGCCGAGCGCGCCGAGCGTCTGATCATTGCTGAAGGCCTCATCAATCCGCGCCAGCCAGTCGACACGCGGCGCGTCGTCGTCAGTGATCGCGATGATGTCGCTGCGCGCCGCGTCAAGCCCGCGATTAAGCGCGGCGACCTGCGCCTACCCAGACCCGTCTCGATCACGCGTAATTCAAACGGATTGTTCGCGGCCAGCTCGTCTGCAAGCGCGCGATGCGTCGCGTCGTCTTCGGGACGCGCGACGACCAGCACTTCATCCGCCGGACGCGCCTGTGCGCGCAACGCATCGAGGCAACGCTTCAGGTCAGCCGGACGGCGATACGTCGGCACCATCACGGAGATTGTCAGGGTCGAGGTTGAGGTCATGCGGCGCTCCGCTTGCGTTCAAACATTCAGGTAGTCTTCGACCGCTGCATAGTGTCCGCGGTTATAACCACGCGAACATGCCAGCATGCCGTTCATGATTGTCCCGTGCAGCGGAATGCCCGCCGAGCGCAGGCGCCGGATTGCATCGGAGATCTCCATTTCGTTGTGCGCACCTGAGCGCATCACGAGGAAGTTCGTTCCCGCAAGCTTGCCGACAATCGATGCGTTCGTGACGGCGAGCACCGGCGGGGTATCGATGAAGACGACGTCGTACACGCGCCCCAAGCCATCGAGATATGGCTGCAGGCGCAGCGACATCAGCAGCTCCGAAGGATTCTCCGGACGCTTGCCGGCAGGCATGAAACTGAGGAACGGTGTGCGCGTGGTGCGGATGGCCTGCTCGAGTCTGATCGTGCCGGCAAGCAATTCCGCCAGGCCATTCGCACGCTCCAGACCAAACGAACGTTCCAGCTTGCCGCGCCGCATGTCGGCGTCGATCAGCAGGACTTTCTTGCCTGACGTCGCAAGCAACACGGCAAGGTTCACCGCAAGAAAGCTCTTACAACACCTGATGCCGGGCTCGTCAACATCACCGTTTGATTGCGTGCTTCCATCAGCGTGAACTGCAGTGATGTGCGCAGGCTACGCATGATTTCCACGCAGACATCGTTCGGACGCGTGGTCGCGAGGATTGACGCAATCCGGTCGCGATCACGCTCCGTGCGCTTCGCTTCCGCATCCAGCTTCACCTGCCAGGCGCTGGACCTTGTCCGGGTCCACGATGCCCTTGAACATGGCGTGGCGCAGGAACACGAGGCCGGTTCCAAGGATAAGGCCGAGAATCATGGCCGCCGACATGATAAGGAATTTCTTCGGCTTGATTGGCGCACTCGGCCGCAGCGCGGCATCAACAATATGCACGTTGCCGCCCGTCCCGGCCTTCTGCACGGACAGCTCCTGCACGCGATTCAACAGCAGCACATAGATGTCTTCGGCCACCTTCGCATCACGTTGCAGCGATACCGCTTTGACTTCGGATGCAGGAAGATGCTCGCTGAAACGCGCGCGCTCCCCTTCCAGTTGGCTAAGCTGCTGTTGCGCAGTGGTGAGCGCCGGATGGTTGGCTTCAAAGCGCTGGTTCAACGTGGCGATCTGCAGCTTCAAAGAGGAGATCTGCGCTTCGTAGGTGATGCTGCCTTCAAGATGAACCTTCGCTTCGTCGCTTGCGTTGATCGAACCGGACTTGCTTTGGTATTCCGTCAGCACGGCTTCGGCATGCTCGAGATCACCCTTCAGTCGCGGTTGTTCGCTCGCTCTTCAGGAACGCAAGCATTTTTTCCGCGTCGGCTTGCTTGCTTTCAATGTGCTGATGCAGATACGAATCGGCCAGCGCATTCGCAATTTCAGCCGCACGCGCCGGGTCGCCGTTCTCGAGCGAAATCTGGATCACGCCCGTCGACTTGCCTTGCTCCACGACCGTAATGCCAGACTGAAACGCGGCTATAGCATCGAGATCATTGGCGCGGATCGCCACGAACCGCGTACCTGGGTGCGCCACCAGTCTTGTGACATCGATACTGACGCCATTGTCCTTCGCCATCTCACCACACGGGCCTTCGAGCAACGGCACGCCAGGAGTCGCCAGCGAATAGCGGTCGTTGCCGAGCGCAGTCATGGTCAGCTTCACGCCTTCCAGCGACTGGACCACGTCGATTGAAGACGTCCTGCCGAGCACCGGGATGGTCATCGGGCTCACCGAGAAGTTGAGCTTGCACTGCGCGACAACCGGCGCGACCACGCCACGGCTCTTGATGATCTCGATCTCGGCGTCGGTCGGCAGCTCGTCCGACGAATTGCCGATCATGGCGCCTGTCTGCGTCTGCGTGAGCGCCTGCGATGTGTTGTCGGACTGTTCAACGCGTACGTCCGCATCGGCGGAATAGACCGACTTGGCAACGTAGCAGTACCCGGCCGCGGCGAGCACGATGAACGCCGCGGTGCCGATCAGCCACCAGATGTCGTCGAGGACCACCTGCAGCAACTGCCCAAGGACGACGTCCTCTTCTTCGGTCTTGCCCTGATAGGAATGTGCTGGCGTGCTCACGATTCAATCCCGGTTGGTTTGAAGCATTTGAGGATCTGGAAAGCGTTCATCGCGTCAGTTCCTTCAGGTAGAAGAGTGTCTGCAAGGTCGGCAGGACCTGGTTGACCCATCCGTTGAACTGGACCGCGCTGGCCGTGCCCACGTACACCATGTCGAGCAGGTGAAGCTGGAATTGCGTGGACAGCAGCAGCGAATCCGGCTGCGTCAGATCCGGCCTGTAGATTGTCCGGTGCCCCCGGCTTCTCGCGCGTGCTGCGTACCAATCTGCCGCGCATTCGCGTCCGTATCCAGGATGCCGCCGGCTTGCGTCAGTGCATCGGTGATCGTCAGGCGGCCCTTCATCATCGGACAGGCAGCGGCGTCTTGACTTCACCCATCACGAACACTCGGCTGTCAGTCCGATCCGGCACGTTGACGATATCGCCCGATTGCAGCATCACGTTCTGCGAAATCTCGCCCCGGTCGAGCACGCTGTCTGCGTCGAGTTCGTAGAGCTTGCCGTTGCGCGTGAGACGCACGCGCTGTAGGTCGGCGTCGGCGTTCGTACCGCCCGAACGCGTGATTGCATCGACCAGTGTGAGCGGCACTTCACTCATTGCGAGCGGCCCGGGGGTCTTCACTTCGCCCGTCACTGACACTTTCTGTCTGGCGCGATAGGCAAGTACACGAACGTCGACTTGCGGTTTCTTCAGGTAAGGCGACAAGCCCGCTGCGAGCTGATCGCGAATCTCGCCCGCGGTCTTGCCCGCCACGCGGATCTTGCCGACGAACGGGAAGTAAATCGTGCCGTCGGGCGAGACGGTCTGTCCGAACGGATCGGCCTGTCCGGGCAACGCGGTGGTGTACGGCTGCACGAGCGCGCCGGCGACCGTTTGCGTGGTGTTGCCACCCGCCGATAAGGTCTGCCCCTACTGCGTGGTCAGTTCCGGGTGATCCCAGATCGTGATCGTGATGCCGAGAACATCCTGCGGTGCCACGCGATACACGTATTGCGCCGGGTCCGCGAAACGCGCGGGCGGCAGCAGCGCTGCTGGACCCGAGCGGTTTTGCCGCATGATCACGTCGGCCGTGATCAGATGCACGGGGTAGGTCGCGGTCGGCGTGGGGTCGGTGTCGTTCAGGCGCGACGTGTTCAGGTTGTAACCTGGCAAGGCGCCACAAGCCGACAAAAAAGTCGCCAGCGAAAAGACCACGGAAACAGATAAAGCTAGAGACCGGTTCACCATATTTTATTCAGCCATCCATGGACCAGACGTTCAATTAGCCGGAAGCTCTCGCGATAGGTAACTTCGTGGCCGCCGTACGGATCGGCCACTTCAGAGTCTTCCCACTTGCCAAGCAGATGCACCTTGCCGCGTGTGTGCGGCGCCATCTGTTCAATCGCGGCAATCTGCTTTCTTTCAGGTACGAGAATCAACTCGGCTGCACGCGCCATGGACTCGTCGAGCCGGCTTGCAGAGTGTCCCGATGGATCGACATCACGCTCCGCCAGCAAGCGGTCAGCATTTCCGCGGCAGGGCTTCGGCAAACGTTCGCATGATAGACAATCAGGACGCTTCGAAACATGGGTTGTATCCGTTAAAGCGGCGCAGTCGCGGCATCGGGTCCTTCAACCGAAGCCGCGCTCGCAGCGCATGGGGGTGTCGATATTTTTTAATGGTCAGCTGATTTTGCTGGCTTTGCAAACCGCTCAGACCGCGCCCGGTGACTTCACGGCTTGCCGTACACCGCGCCCGATCACGTGATACTCCACGCCGATCTCGTTCATGGCTTCCAGCTCGTAGAGATTGCGTCCATCGAAGATCAACGGGGTCTTCAGGCGGCGTTTCATGCCGTCGAAGTCCGGGCTCTTGAACACCGTCCACTCCGTCACAATGATCAGCGCGTCGGCGTGTCGAGTGCTTCAGTGTGGTCGTTCGCGTACGTGAGGCGTGCGAGTAGCGCAGGCGTTTCACGCAGATCGAGCGCGATAACCTGGCCTGCTTCGTCGGTTGCGACCGGGTCGTAGGCACTGATCGACGCGCCGCGTTCAAGCAGCGCCGCGTTCAGCACACGGCTGGGAGCGTCGCGCATGTCGTCGGTGTTCGGCTTGAAGGCGAGGCCCAATAGCGCAAACTTCTTGCCTCGCAGATCATCGCCCAGACGCACCACGATCTTGTTGGCAAGGGTCTGTTTCTGCGCCTCGTTCACCGAGGTCACCGCCTTCAGGATTTCCATCTGCGTCGTACTCACCCACCGTCTGGATCAACGAACGTACGTCCTTCGGAAAGCACGAGCCACCGTAACCGCAGCCCGCGTACAGGAAGTCGTAGCCAATGCGCGGATCGGAGCCAATACCGCGACGCACCGCCTCAAGGTCCGCGCCCACGCGATCCGCGAAATTCGCGATTTCGTTCATGAACGAAATCCGCGTGGCAAGCATGGCGTTGGCCGCGTACTTGGTGAATTCCGCCGAGCGCACGTCCATGTAAAGCGCGCGTTCGCCGGGGACGTCGTCGCAGCCCAGCACTATTCAGGAATTCGGGGTTCGAGACCACCGAGAACATGTGCTGGACACCACGGGTCGCGAGTTCCTGATCGATCACCGTCTTCACGCGGCGCGCCGTGTCGACCGGCACCGTGGATTTATCGACGATCACCTTGAAATTGTTCATATAACGGCCGATGTCGCGCGCCGTCGCAAGCACGTATTGCAGGTCGGCGGAACCGTCTTCATCGGAGGGCGTGCCCACCGCAATGAACAGCACTTCGCCGTGTTCGACTGCAGCCTGGACATCCGTGGAAAAGTTGAGGCGTCCTGCCGCAGGATTGCGCGCAATGACCTCCTGCAGGCCCGGCTCGTGGATCGGGCACGCCGCCGCCGTTCAGGATCGCGATCTTGCGTTCGTCGAGATCGAGGCACAGCACATCGTTACCGATGTCGGCCAGACACGTGCTCGTCACGAGGCCTACATAACCGCTACCGATGATGGTGAGTTTCATAGCTCGCGCTCCAGGGTTGGCAAATTATTCAAAGCATTCTTGGCGGGGGTGTTAGTAAGCATTCGCACCGGCGAAACTCTTCCACAAGGTTATTGCGACAATCTTCATGTCGAGTCCGAAGGTCCAGTGCTGCATGTAGTACAGGTCGAGTTTCACGCGCCCCATCATCTTTTCAATGCGGTCGGTCTCGCCGCGAAAACCATTCACTTGCGCCCATCCGGTAATGCCCGGTTTGATGCGATACCGGTACATGTAGCCCTTCACGAGATCCTTGTAAGATGTCGTCATGTTCGAGCGCGTGAGGGCGTGGACCGACCACCGACATCTCGCCCCTAAACACATTGATGAACTGCGGCAACTCATCCAGGCTCGTGCGGCGCAGGAACGCTCCTACGCGTGTCACAGGCTTGTCGCCCTTCTTCGCCTTGACGTGACCGGCTGTTTCCTTGTGAACCCTCATGGAACGAAACTTGTAGATCTCGAACTCGTAACCGTCTATGCCCTTGCGCTTCTGCTTGAAGAACACCGGCCCTAGCGAAGACATCTTCACGGTCACCGCGAGCACGATCAGCAACGGCGCGAGGCACAGCAGCACGCTTGCAGCGAACAGGCGGTCGAACACCCGCTTCGGCAGCACCTTGAGGTCCGTGATCGGCGACGCAGCCAGGTTGATGGCCGGCACACCGAGCAGATCAACGACCGCGTGGTTGAAGAACGACAGGCTGCGCACATCCGGAATGAAGCGGATATTCACAAAGTCGTCGCGGAACTCTGTGACGAGCTTGTTGATGGTCTGCTCCTGCGAGATCGGCAGCGCCAGCCATAACTCGCGAATCGCACGGCCACGCACGAGCAGCGTGAGATCGCCCAGATCGCGGCTCACCGGCACGCCCGCAAGCGTGCCTTCCGGGAAGTTTTCATCGAACACATAGACCGGGCTGAAACCTGCCTCGGGACGGCTGCGCATCTGCTCGATCAGGAACTGCCCGTAAGGCGCTGCACTCACAATGGCGACCGCCTTCTGGTTGAAACCTTCGCGACGGATCGACTTGAGCGTGGCGTGTACAACGGCCTTCGAAAGCATCAGCAAAGCTGCTACCGTTGCGCCCCAATACAGCCGCCACATACGTGACAACAAATCTGCGCGATGCACGCTGAAGGTCAGCAGCCCGCCCGCGCCTTCCACCATCAGCCACGCCAGCGTCACGCGCCACAGCAGGTCGTACACGGGCTTGCCGCGCCACGACTGGTATATGCCGAACGCCGGGAACGTCATGATCACCAGCACGCAATTGAACGCGAGCAGCGTGCTTTGCATGTCGTCGAGCCAGACGGCATTTCCCGCGTGCAGCCACGCGGCCAGCAGCGCACCCAGCGCTACCATTGCACTGTCGATCATTCTCGAAAGCACGCTCAATATGTAAGACCACTCGGGTGGAAGACACGGTCTGCTCGGGTCTCGCTTCAGCTTCACTCATTCGCCTGGGGCAAACACGCAAGCAAAGGCTGAGAAACAAGAGCACTGATCGCCTTGGTACATACCCGTATGAGGCTGGAATTAAATTCATGCTGCAACCGCAAAATAATGCGCAGGTTAATTCGCGTTTTCTCGCCGATTTATCTTTTCACGAAGTGGTTCTGGAGGCTTACAAGCGCTGCGGATATGGCGCGCTGATGAATTTTTTCAGGATGTTAGACACCCTCATCGGCCTTATGTGTCAAGGCAGTAGGCCGAATTTTAAGCAATTAATTTTCGAGAAAAATTCCGGAAAAGTAAGAAAAAATTCAGCCGCTCATTCTCGTTACGTTTAATTACCAAGATGCCGCGCTGAGTATGTTGAGTGATTATTTTTTGGTTTTTTGATTTATCAGCTATTTAGTACGTGCCAAAAATTTGTAATACCCGATCAAGCTCAAGGAGCTCCCTCGTGATGACCGCTCTCGATACAACGATTATCAGCACTCCACTCACACCCGCGGCAACTGAAACCAGGCTCAGGATCCAGCCGGTCATCCTGGCCGGAGGTGCGGGCACACGCCTGTGGCCTATGTCGCGGGAGCACCTCCCCAAGCAACTGATTGGTTTGATCGGTGACCAGTCGCTGCTGCAATCCACCGCACAACGTCTCGACGGCCTGACCTACGGCACCGCGCGCATCTCGTGCTTGAGCCGGTTGCGCGCAATACGGCACCCGCGCTGACCGTGGCTGCCATGCACGCAATGGCGGCGGGCGAGGACGCCATCCTTGTGATGATGCCGGCGGATCATGTTGTTACGGATAGCGAAGCATTTCATAAAACAATCGGTGCAGGCGCGAAGTGCGCGCAGGACGGCGCTATCGTCACCCTGTATATCGTGCCGACGCACACCGAAACAGGCTACGGCTACATCAAGATCGGACAGCAGATGCTCAGCTCGGGTGCATGGCTGGCCACTCGAGAAGTTCGTCGAGAAACCGCATCTGGAACTCGCGCGCCAGTACGTGAGCTCCGGCGAATACTGGTGGAATGCGGGCATTTTCATCGTGCGCGCTTCGGTATGGCTCAAGGCCATCGAGCACTTCCAGTCTGCTATAGTTATAATATATGCTGTTTGTCGTGCCGCCTGCGACGCCGACACGCACGACGGCGAGTTCTTCCGCCTCGACAAGCAAACGTTCGCCGCCTCGCCGTCGGACTCTATCGACTATGCCGTCATAGAGCAGCTTGCCAACGACCAGAGCGTCTGCTCCGGTGCTGTCGTGCCGCTGAACGCGGGCTGGTCAGACGTGGGCTTGTGAGACGCGATCTGGAAGATCCTGCCGAAGGACGGTGAAGAAAACGTCGCACGTGGCCACGTGATGTTCCAGGGGTCGTCATCCACGTATGCGCATTCCGAAGGCCGGCTGATCGCGTGCGTGGGAACGCATAACCTGGTGATCGTGGAAACAGCGGATGCCATTCTGGTCGCGGACAAGGAGTGCGTGCAGGACGTGAAGGCGATCATCGCACGCATCAAGGCGGAGCAAGGCAAGGAAGCGGCGGATCATCGCAAGGTGCATCAGTCGTGGGGCCATTACGATTCCATCGATAACGGCGAGCGCTTCCAGGTCAAGCGAATCGTGGTGAAACCGGGCGCGCGGTTGTCGTTGCAGATGCATCATCACCGCGCGGAACACTGGGTCGTGGTCCGAGGTACGGCGCTCGTCACGTGCGGCACCGAGACGTTCATTCTTGCGGAAAACGAGTCCACCTACATCCTGATCGGCGTGCAACACCGGCTCGAGAACCCGGGCAAGATGCCGCTTGAAATGATCGAGGTGCAGTCGGGCACATATCTGGGCAAGACGATATTGTCCGTTTCGACGACAAGTACGGCCGGCAATAGAAAAATGCTGTGCGGCGTGATTCAGATGCGCCGCACAGCATGTCGAGTCAAACCCGGGAGGTCTGATCCGGTCCTGCGAGTATTCCGAGTCAGCCTTGCACGTCTGCGTAGCGCCGGACTTCAACACGTTCCGGCACCACCGCGGCACTTTCACGTTGCAGATTGTTCTGGGCCTGGCTGGACGCTTTGGCAACGGACGCCGGACGCCACACGATGAAATGCGTCCGAGGTGGTTTGCACAGGATGGGGCACGCGCGTGGATTGCGCCGCGATCCATCTGCGGGACCACTCCAGCGCGTAATCCGCTGCTTCCCGCGGGTTCTCGTAGCACGGACCGATCAGACCTGAGCGCTCCACCCGGTGGCCATCCTTCACGATCTCAGCCCAGCCGAGAAACATGCTGCCGGTAACCGACCGCGGGATGGCGTAGATGGCATAACCGTGACCGTCATGCACCGGGGAGCAGTCGGGCTCAAAGGCCATTTGGCAAGGGATCGGAGGAATGGGGCCGTGCGCCTGACGGCTCGCGCTGCAGCGAACGCGAAGCCGTGGTGACCAAGGCCGCCCTGCCTGGCGACAACGGCGTTGGCGCATTGGCGCGCGCAACGTCGTGCGCTTCCGCGATGGCACGGGACAACAGCGAACAGCACGTCCACCGCGTTTGCGCTGTTTCCGTCAGGACCGCCGCATGACTCCGGGTTCTACCAGAACACGCCACGCAGGCGATCACACTCGTAGGTGGCCCGCCGGGCGCGGCGGGGCTTCGATTGGGGCAGACGACACTACCCCGCGCGCTGCGAGCCGAGTCACTATTTTTCGATCAGCGTGCCGTTCATTTGCCAGTCGTTGAAACGGCGGCGGCAGGTGGGCACGGTCAGATAGTGACTGGGCAGCTTCGACCAGGTTTCGCCGGTGGCGAGGATCCACAGCACAGCATCATTCATGATCGTGCGCGGGTGCGCACGCGGACGGCCGCGCCGGTGTTCGCGGACTCCACCTTTGGTCACGAGGGCGGCAACCAGTGCCCACTCTTTATTACTGAGTTCGTCAAAAAATATTGCGTTGCTCCATGCAGCCGGACTGAGCTGCGAATGTTGAACCAAGCGTAGCGGGCATTGCTTCTGCCCGCAAAACGGATGAATCAAGAAATTCGGGGGGGTCGCAAACGTTTGTTAAAAACTGCAAGATGGTGCATGTAATCTGCATCAAATCCGCTAGCTGGTGCAAAACGAGTTCTAAAGCGGCGCACAACCCAGCCTGGCACTTGAAGATTATTGTAGGAAGCATACCACCCTAATGGTTTGGTTTGCCCGAATATGACAAAGCAGTAGATTTTCAGCAACTCTTAGAAGAAGTAATTCTTACATTTTCGAGTAATTTATTCCGACTGATCGACTGAAGTATTAAGCGCGGCAGTTAAGCAAATCCATAAAAATCGGCGTCAATCTTTAACGCGCGATCAGCGCACTCAATCAACTCTACGTCCGGCGCCCGGTTACTGGCTTGTATGCCTTCCAATTCACGAACCGGTAAGGAAACAGGCTTGCAGTGCGGATAGTCGCGCGCACGCAAATCCGGCGCGATAGTGGTAAAGAATGCTGTTATCGGGATATCGAACTCCGCAGCAATATGAATGGCAGCTGTGTCGGGGCTATTGACGGCTGCGTAAAAGACCGCGGCATAAACGGCGACAGGAGCCCGAGCGAATCGGTCAACAACAAAGGGGCTCTC
>CALNPU010000068.1 GCA_940588625.1 uncultured Caballeronia sp. | reverse complement strand
GAGCCCCTTTGTTGTTGACCGATTCGCTCGGGCTCCTGTCGCCGTTTATGCCGCGGTCTTTTACGCAGCCGTCAACACCGCGCTGATTTCTCCAGCCGCAATAAAAAACGCCTCGCGGCTTGGCGAGGCATTTGCTTCCGCGAGAGCACCAGGCGCTGTGTGTGAGTTGTCAGGGCAATGCGGCGTAGGCGGTGGCTAGGTGATAAGGCGTTGTCGACGGCAATTCCGGACGCATGACCACGCCTTCTGCCGACTGGCTTTCGATCCACCCTTGCGGTCGAAGAAAACGTCCGGCAAAACGCGCGATCTGCGTCGGCAGTTGCGCGCGCGTGGACTTATCCGCATGCGTCGCAAGGGCCCGCAGATATTCGGTCTGGGCCCAGATGCGCTGCGTCGAATCGATCACGTCGCCCTGTTCGTTCAGCGACGCCGCGACGCCGCCGTTCTCCGGATCGACCCCGAATTGCTGGACGAAATCGAACCCGCGGACTAGCGCCCGGTTCAGGCCCGCAGCATCGAAAGCCGGGTGCCGACTGGCTTCTGCGAGAAACAGCCACTCGAACTGGTGACCCGGTTCCAGCCAGTTATTGGCGCTGCTGATCGTCAATTCGGCGATGCAACCAGTTTCGTCATGCACAAAAGCCCGTGCGAACGCGGATGCAAGCTTTTCCAGCCGCTGATCGAACAGTGGATCCGCAGTCGTCTCGCTAGCGGCGAGCCACGCTTCGGTCAGATGCATCAGCGGGTTTTGCAGAGGCGGTCCAAGCACCGTGGAAAAATCTTCCGCCATCGCCGAACTGAACAAGCCGCCACCGCCGCTGATTGTCATCCGCCGTTCAATTAACACCGATGTTTCCTCAAGCACCGCCAACGCTTCCTTCGCAGCCGCCGCACCAGCCCGTTTCGCGTACTCCGCGCACGCAAAAATCACGAATGCGTGCGTGTACAGGTCCTTGTGACGCTCATGCGGCGCGCCGTTTGCATCGACGCTATAGAACCAACCGCCGTTTTTCGTGTCCTGAAAATAGGTCCGAAGCGAAGCGAACAGCGTATCGGCGTGATCGATATCGCCTGCTTGCGAGAACACGAAAAGCTGCCGCGCGCAGGCCATGGCGCGATACCGCTGTGGCGGCAAGGATGTGCGGCCGTCCTCGGCGACCGCCTCGAACGCTAGCCGCAACACCGTGTTGAAGCCCAGCCCACGCCAGATTGGCAGCACAACGTGGTTATAGTGCGCACGGAGGGCGGTGGCGGTCGGGGGGGGGGCGGCGGTTGGATCTGGGTCGTGCATGGCTTACCGATGGTAGTTGCGATGGCAGTTGCGCGCGGCGGCGTGCGTGGAACCTGTCCGGTGTGCCATCCGATGCGGGGCACCAAGGATAAATCAAAACGCCCGCGCTTCGGCACAACGGTGGTTTATCCGCCGCGCTGCGTCGCCCAGCCGCTTTTGCATGGGGCCGCGCCATCATCCCATCACAGAACACTTTAAGGAGCAAATCCACTCATGTTAAGCAACGTAGAACTCATTTCCCGCCTGGTGCTGGCCGCTGACAGCGTGCGTGTGAAGCAGTTCGTGGTGCAGCAAAGCGACGACTCCCCTGATCTCAATGAAGTGCAGATCCAGCTTTCACGAGTATCGTCGATTGAATACGAAGCGATCTGCACGCGACTGCGCGCGCTGGAAACCCTACGGGAATTTACCCGGCCTGAGACCATGCGCGTCCGTCCGTAGCCTGGGCGTGCAGGCATGCGACAATGCGACCGAAAACCCATGCAGCCGTTTTTCCGTTGCGAGGCGCCAGGCCGGGCCGCTTCATCGGGCGTGTTGTTAGCCGCTCGGGTCGCGTCTGGCCGCGCGCTGTCAATCATCGACTTATGCCAGATTCTGCCGTCAATCCTGCTCGCCAAGTTGCTGATCCTGCTGATACCGCTGGTTCGCGTCGTAGCGCTCCTGCTTCTGCTTCTACGTCTGCCGGTCGTCCGGCTGAATCGGATGCCGATGCCAAGCTCGCCCGTGCCGCGCGTTCGGCGCAGTGTCTCGCGCTGCTGAGCCGGGCGCCCTGCGGCGCGCCCACGCTCGATCCGTTTGCCGAAGACGTGGAGTGCGCCACGCTCCAGGCGTTGAATGCTGAATACTGATATCCGCCAAACTTCGTTACCCGGCTTCGAATTGCCCGAAGTATTCATGGCGGCTGTGCCGGTCGATGACAGCCTGTCAGCGTCGGCGCGGCGGGGCGTTATCGAGCGTCGCAGCGCTGCGCGATGACGCAGCGGCGATGCAACGGACAACCTGGCGACCGACGCTGCAACGTTGGACCTCATGTTCGACGATGTTGTCGCAACCCATGACGTGGTTGCCAGCGCGGTCCAGCCCGAACCTCTGGACGATGGTGCTCAGGGAGCAACGACCGTGGCGGTATCGCGAGAAGGGAGTGGGCAAGGGTCCGGTAAGCGCGCATCGGCGGCGCGCGCCAGGGGTGCTGCGCGGAACGTGTCGATGACTGGACCGTCACCGGTCGCCGTCGCACCCGAAGTTGAGACGGTGGCAGATAAAGGCGAGCCGAGCGGTGCCGTCGCGCAAGTTATGACCGGGACGCAGCGTACCGAGCACCACGCCTGCCACGAAGCTGGCGACCCCCGTCCCCCCCGTGAAACTGCCCGAGCCGCAGCAAACCCGCACCGCGAGCCGCCGTAATCGCTGGCGGCGGCATTGATCGACGATGACCGACGAACCCACCCAACCGTCTCACACAGCCCTCAGGCCGCCTCCCGCGAGGCCTTGGAACTTGATACCGCTCGCGCGACCGCGTACGCGGACACCATCGACGCGTTGTATGCCGTGATAGCGGACCAGCGCGGCGCGGCGGCGGTCTTGTCGCGGCGGGTAAAACCGTCCTGATGATCGTGATCTGCGTGCTGCTCGTGACCGTCGCGGCGGGTGTGGCGCAGACCATCGCGCTGGCTCGCCTGGCTCGTGAAAACACGGTGCAGCAACAGCGCATCGAGCAATTGATGCTGACTCAGCAGGCCACGCTGGCGTCTTTCTTCGATACCGATTCAGCCACCGTCGAGGTTCCGAACTGGGGCAATGCGAGCGCATCCGCTGTCACCAAGAATCCGGACCCCTCGCCACACAGCCGTGCCGCGAAGCGGGCTCAAAGCAAATCGCATTGATCAGAACGCGCATGGGCAAAACCACCGCGCGTCGAACCCCGATCACTCAACGAATTCGATGATCGTATTGCCGGCCGCTTCGGGAGCGACGGCAACGCCGCGAGCGGTTTCGCCATGCATGATGCCGTTTTCCGAAAGGATGCGTTCGGCGGCGCGTAAGTCGCGAACGCGTATCTGCAGCGCGAAGCCGTGGGGTTTATCGGTGTGGCTCACGGGCAAACCGACGCAGGCGAAACGCTCGCGTGCTTGTGATGGCGTCAAGGCCACTACGCGTCCACAACCCGTGTGAGCTTCAACATGACCGTCGACCCATGACGTGTTCTCAGCCCCGGACAACTTAGCCCACCGGACCTCGAGCAGCCCGGGCTCCTCTGCGACATAGATAATTTCATTGACCGCATTCGCGCCGTTCGGATGATTCTGCCAATCCTTCCTCCAGATGAACTCCGGGCGATGTTGCTGGCATAGGAAGTTGGACGCATCGCCCAGGTCGCGGTCCATCACCATGCCGAGCGAGACAACGGCTTAATCGGGCGTGCCGTTCGCCTTGATCAGCTTGCGCCGGAAGTCCACTCGCTGCTGCACGGGCAGCCCGGTAGCTTTGACGGCAGCAAAGTCGCCTTCGATGTCTTTGCTATGAAACGCAAGCAGTCTGAGGCCTTCCGAGCGTTCCAGGAACTGGCCTAGCGTGCGTCCGTAGCAGAAGCCATCAACGAAATTGGTCCCGAACTTCGAGGCGTCCTCTAATACCAATCAGTTCGATGAAATTATTCTCGAACATCATAAGCGTCAGCACCGAACCCCAGGGGTGATACGAGAGGGGACTCGGCGAAAAACCGAGCTTGATGTAACGCTCGACGGCCGCCGGGTGATTCCTGACAGAGACTACCGGATGGTCGATATCCAGACGATGCTGATGCGGCGGAATCATTTTGTTATCCTATTTATTCAAAAAACGGGAGCGGTGATTTCGGCATAGGTACCGGAAACCGCTTTGATGACCTTCGCCGGAACCCCGCCGCGACCATGCCGGCAGGAATCGACGTCCGAACCACGCTGCCCGCCGCAATGACCGCACCTTCGCCTATCTCGATGTTGCCAAGAATGATCGCGTGAGCGGCAAGCGTTGCGCCGCGACGCACTTTCAGGTGTCGGTCTCCGGCTTCGGCAAATGTGTTTCCGAGCGTGACGCCGTGCCACATGCTGACCTCGTCTTCAACGACCGCGGTCTCGCCAATCACAATGCCCATTGCGTGATCGACAAACAGGCCTCGGCCAATTCTGGCCGCCGGATGGATGTCGACGTTGTTATATGACTTCGCGCACCAGTTCTGCAGAAGAACAGCGAACGTTTTTTCACCGGCAAGCCAGTGAGCGTGCGCGATGCGATGAGACTGAATGGCGTGAATCCCTCAAAACGATAAAAACACGGTCAACGCGTTAGGGCAAGCCGGGTTGGACGAGGCGATCTAGTGCACGGCGGCGGCGCTTGCGTTGCTGCCGGACTGCCTGATGACGGCGCTGAATTCGCCCGCCATGTCGGGCAGGGTGGCGTCCGAGCGCATCAACTCCGCAGCAAGCAACGAAGCGAACACGTCTTCGAGTGTTTCGTGCCTTAGGACATATGCGTCGAAGTATCGCTGCATGGCTGGTCGGGCGTGGGCTTCGTGTTCCGCTTCTGCGCGGATGATTTGCCAAAACGTAGCGGGATCTATGTTGATCAAGGTTTGTCTCCTGTCACGACAGTGTCCACCGCGAAAATTGAACGAGCGATGCCCAGCATGGGCAAAATCGTTCTAAAAATTAGATGCTGAACGACATGGTTTCGTGCACACTGCACTTACCGGAACGCCTGCATTTGCGACGACATCAATTGCAGCATCTTGTTCGAAGCCACCGACAATTTCCGCCCCACACGCGTAACAAGATGCGCCTCGGCTTTCATCAGGATCGGATGATCGATCTCGATGGCGAGGAGCGTGCCCGCCTCCACTTCCATGGTCACGGCGAACGCGGGCAGCACAGCCAGGCCGAGCCATGACATGGCGAACTGCTTCAGGAGGCTGATCGAATTGGTCGTGACAACCGGTTCCAGGCGAATCTTCTCCGCGAACTCAACTGCCTGAAGCATCTGGCGAGTGCCATAGGTGGGATAGGTCGCCGCGAGCGGATAGGTGGCCAGCTCCTGCACGCTCATGGATTTCGTTTTGCTGCCGCGCAGGAAGTTCGGCTTGAAGATCGCCATCATCGGCTGGCGCTTGATCGCGCGAGACACAATTTTCGGATCACCCGGCGGGTTGTAGACCAGCCCGATTTCGCCTTCGTCTTCAGAAACTCGCCGTATGATGTCGTTCGTGCTGCCGAGGTCCAAATTGAGCTTGATGCCGGGATATTGCTTGAAGAAATGCTGGATGGGTCCCGCCAGGACATCGGACACGAAACCTCTTCGCTACGGAGTGGATTTATGAAGACGGTTGGGGTCATCGGACTCGGAAACATGGGGCACGGAATGGCCCTTTCGCTCAAGCGCGGCGGCTACACCGTGCTTGGTTTCGACGCGGCGCCCGGCGTTACCGGCAAGCTCGAGGCAGAAGGCGTGTCTGAGCGCACATCCATAGCCGACATCACGCGCGATTCGGACATCCTCATTCTTTCGCTGCCCACATCGGCGATTGTCGAAGAGGTGGTGCTGGGACCTGCCGGTGTGGCGGCGAGCGCCAAGCCTGGCCTGATCGTGGTCGACACCACCACGGCCGAGCCCAACAGCACGCGCAAGGTTGCAGCGGCGCTGGCTGAAATGAAGGTGGGATTTGTCGATGGCCCCGTCAGCGGCGGTCCGAAGGGCGCGGCGACCGCGACCATGACTATGGTGCTGGGCGGTTCTGAGGAAGACGTAGCGGCTGTCGAGCCAATCCTTGCGGTCCATGAGCGCGAAGCGCGTGCATGTGGGTCCTGTCGGCGCGGGACACGTGACAAAAATCATCAACAACCTGCTTACCGGTGTGCATCTGCTTGCCACCAGCGAAGCGGTCCGCGCAGCGAAAGCGGCCGGTGTCGATCCCGAGAAGCTGGTCGAAGCGCTCAACGGCGGCTCCTGGCGCAACAGTGCGACGCTCACCAACTACCCCACGTGGATCTTCACCGACAAGTTCGATTCCGGCTTCACGATGAAGCTGATGCGCAAAGATGTCCTGGCAATGGACCTGCTGCGCAGCCAGAACATCGACGCACCCATTGCTGCGGAAGCGGGGCGCTTGTGGGCAGAAAGCGCACAGACGATCAGCGATGCGGAAGACTTCAACCGCATCGTTCAATTCATCGAACAGAAGTAACGCAGTCAGCAGAGTAACCAGGACATGGAGTCAGATATGGAAAACAACGCAGCAGAAAACCTGTTGGCCGCTTTCGTGCATTTCTTCCCGAACGCCAGGACGATTGGTTCATTTGTCGACGGCGAGCTGGTCGAAGGCACGGGAGAACTGATCCAGTTGTATGACGCGGCGACGGGCAAGCCGAACCTCGCGTACAAGGACGGCGGCGCGGTGGTGGTTGAACTGGCCGCCAACGCGGCGCAGCGCGCCCAGAAACAGTGGTGGGCATTGACTCATGCCGCGCGTGGACGCGTGATGTTCGAGATCGCGCGCGAGCTGCGCAAGGATACGGAGAGCATTGCGCGTCTCGAGTCGCTCGGTTCGGGCAAGCCGATTCGCGATTGCCGGTGCAGTATGGACGAACGACGTGAGCCGGGCTCATCGGGTGGCGGGGCAGGTCAACGCGGGAACGTTCTGGGTCAATCTACAAGACCATCAACGTGGCGTCCCCGTTCGGCGATTATGGCTTGAGTGGGTATGGGCGTAATGGGGTAGTGGTGGGCTAAGGACCGCAAAGCTGTTTCTCTATGCGGCGATCATCCTGTTGATCGCCGAGTTCATCGGCTCGTTCACGTTCAAGGTCGGGCCGGGGAAAGTCGTCTTGCTGCCAATGATCTGGGCGCTGTTGTTGGGCGCCGACTTAGGATTAGCGAGTTAACGATGGAACGGCGCTGCCCGGCTCGACGTCAAGACCCAGTTCCTTGCCGCAGCCATTCTGCAGCCCGCGATGTTGCTCTCCGTCGCCAAGCTGGGCCTGATGGTCGGCGGCGCGTTGCCGACGCTGGCTGGGCGCTGGTGTTCCAGGAGTTGGGGCATTTCGTCGGCACGATCCTGCTGGGACTTCCGCTCGCGTTGCTGTTCGGGATCAAGCGGGAAGCAATCGGCGCGACGTTCTCGGTCGGCCGCGAGCCGAGCCTTGCGATCATCGGCGAGAAGTACGGCATGGACTCGCCTGAAGGGCGTGGCGTGCTGGCCGAGTATTTGAACGGCACCGTATTCGGCGCGGTCTTTATCGCGATCCTGGCGGGCTTCGTAGCAAGTCTGAATATCTTCATCCCCTTGCGCCCGCCATGGGTTCAGGCGTGGGCTCTGGCAGCATGATGGCCGCCGCTTCCGGCGCAATCGCCGCGCAGCAGACGCCAGAAATGGCGAAGACGGTCTTGACGTTCGCTGCGGCCAGCAACCTCATCACGACGACCATCGGCACTACTTCACGCTGTTTATTTCGTTGCCGATGGCCGTGTGGGGATATCGTCTGCTCGAGCCTTTGATCGGCCGTAAAAGCCGAGCGTCGGATGCATCGGAGGTGATCAAAAAGTCCCGTCCAAAACTCGGCGATGTTGAAACTGCCGCGCCTCAACTGGGCTATCGCAGCAAGCTGCTCGCATGGGGCATCACCGCCGTGCGCTGGGCTGTGACTGGATCACCCACGACACGACGCCCCTCATGGGGCTCCCGGGCATGCTGATCATGGTGCTGGCGACAATTGTCGGCGACGCCATCTACTCGGTGACCGGGCGCAAGATTCCGGCGGTCTGCTGAGTGTCAATCGTTGCCATGTTCATGACATCGCCGCTGTGTTCCTGGGCATCGCAGATATCGACGTATAGCGCGCAGAACGACTTCCTGGGCATAACAACGCCTCTATGCTAACGTTCGCGGTGTTGTCCATCGCCAAGGATATTCCGGCGTTTCGCCGGCTGGGCTGGCGGATCGTGCTGGTGTCGTTCGTGGCGAATGCCGGGACGTTTCTTGGCACTACGCTCGTGGCTCAAATTTTCCACGTTTAGGATACCAATGTTTCGATAGCGTCAGCATATTTGTGCTGGCGCTTCGGCGCGAACACTCCCTTGCGCGAACAATGCTCCCTTCATATTTCTCAGCGTTTGAGACTGTCGGCGTCTTCAATCAACAAGCGGCGCTGCAAAGTCGGTGACCAGCACGAAGGCCGGTGTAATGAACAGCACGAACAAGCTGTAGCTGACAGGCCGCAAGGCCATCGTCGCGCAAACCAGCGGGAACACCACCAGTGAGATCGCTATCGGTGAATGAACGACCAAACCAAGCCTATGGCAGCCGCGAGCAATCCGCCTACGATGCTTCCCGCCGCACGCTCGATGGATAGACAGCTGCAGGATCAGGAGCGTCGCCATCGTCGCCCAATAACCGAAGGGCAGATGCAGCAGCCTGACGGTCAGGAAGGCTGCAGTCGCGGCCACCGCGAGCGGCATGGCGGGCCTATCGATTGCGTCGATGCATTCGCCTTCAAGGTTTCCACGCCACGTTTCAAGGTCGTGAGTGCAGCGGACCACACGCTTGCGCGTCGCTGAGCCGGGGATTCAAGCTCGCTGAAGTCGACATCGAAGCGCAATGACACGGTCTCACCCAAGGCAACTTCAAGCTGGCGGGCGAGCGCCTGCAGCCGGTCGCGCATGGCGGTGGGTGGCTCCCACGGTTGATCGGCAATGGACCGCGCGAGCCGGGCGAGAACTTCGGCGAAGGTGTCCAGCACACGCACCGCGCGCGGCAGATTGGGCAAGCGATCATGGCCGCGCTCGCAGGCATCGGTGACTGCAATCAGGTACGCGAAGATCCGTTCGCTGTCGGCGAGCGCGAGCAGCAGCATGTTGTACGCGCCGGTCTGTCTTCGATGACGGCACGCGTGCGAGCGCCTTGCGCGCCAATTCGATGCCGCTGCGCGCCTGGCCCCGGAAACGCGAAGCATGCGAGGACCATTCGCCGAACCAGGCGCTTTCTCGCTTGAGCAGCCGGGCGCTGTCGCTCGCGATATCCGAAAGGCTCGCATAAGCTGATCACATGACCGCGCGGCTGGCGCCGAACGGATGAATCCGCCACACGGTGAAGCTGAGCGCTGTCGCGAACAGGCAGCCACGAAGTAGAGCGCGAGGAAGCCCAGCTCCTCGCGCGATCCATGGATGGACTTGTCCACGATCACTACGCAGCAGGCAGTCCGGCAAGAATGGAGACCTGGGCGGACGCTGTACCCCATACACGCCCCAGTGCGCAGAGAAACGAAAAGACCAGGACGGCGAGCGCCGCAGCCACACGATGCCCACGCCGGACGCATACGCGCGGTCAGTCCCCCGCAGAAGGCGAACAAGACCGCGAAGCCTGTAATGGACGCAAACCGCATTCGATTTGAGCCGGCAGCATCGGCCAGATAGGTCCAGAACGCTCCAATGGCAGCTCACGAGAACTCGGGCATGTGCAGCAGGTTGCCGAGCAGCAGCATGGCGGTCGACGCGAACGCGGCTCGCAGCCCTTCGGACAAATCGGCCTGGCTCAACGCGAAGGAAATCATCCAGACGGGCCGGTGGCGCGTGATGGAATCGAGCATTCGGAAGAACGCTCTTGAGCGGCGGCTTGCCGCTTGTCGAGACTGCCGGTGAAAGTTGCGAAGGCGGAACATGGCCTGGCTTATCAAGGGGTGAGTGCCGGTAATCGGGTGGTTACTGCATGACGCGCGTGAACGGTTCTATCCGGGTCAAGTGTGGATCCTGAACACCGGTTCGGCGGCGCGAAGTGGTTGCGCACTAATTTTCGAAGAACAAAAATCCAATCCCAAAAAGTCGATGTGAATCCAGCCAAAAATATCGGGTGCCCGGTGTTTTTTGCGAGCACTCGGTTCGCAGCCGTATCCCGGTTCCAGAGTCACTGCCGGAATCCAGTAATTCCTACTAGTTTCGGGTCCGCGGATCCAGGCCAGATGTGGCGAAATCACAATTATGTAGAAAAACCACCAAAGAAATGTTGCGTTGCACTAGAAATCAGTTGGTGAAAACCCTATAATGCCATCTAAGGGATAACCCTTGAACAACGATCAGGAGTTTGGCATGAGTTACCTCTTCACATTGCTGCAGAAATTCGCATCGTTGTTTGAATCGCCGCATCTTCCGATGGACTCGGACTACTCGTACCAAGCCCGTCAGCAAGAAGCAGAGCGCATCCGCAAGTCGCGCGGCACCATCATGGGTATTCGTTTGTGATCTGCAAGGAAGACAGGCTGGACGGTAGAAAAAATTATCGGTATGTGCTTTACAAGGTTTTTTCGTAGTGCTGTCCGCCTGTTTTCATTGTTGTAAATTATGTGGTTTTTCTAGCTTCAAGTTTTACTGATCGCTACGCTTGGGTCCCCACGATTCTCCGGCCATCACGTCGCTTTTGCGCGACACTCCTCTCCAGCGCCGCTCGGCGCATGTCTCCCAGATCGTTCCCCGTTTCTCTTTCTTGACGTCTGCCTCAGCCAAACTACCGCCTCATATTTTCGTTGCTTACACGCCGATGGGCGAAATAGTGCCAGGCTACCTCGTCGAACCGGTGCAAAGGCGAATGAAATCAGGGATTTGGGAAATTTCAAGTCAATCCGTACGTGCCGAGTTCGTTGATACGAACTCTTACAAGCACTCATGTCGTGCAATCTGACACCCCGCTAAAGTGGTTTCAACGACGCGGCACCTGACGGCACGTTGTTCCGGCTGACCGCGCGTCCTGAAACGAAATCAAGCTGAAAAGGGAGAATAGTCATGAACACCTCACGCTCGATCATTGCCGCGCTGCTTACCGGTGACACGCTTTTAACGGCTACGACCGCGTTCGCGCAGGTCGATAACGGCATGATCCACGGCCCCGTGCCCCAGCAGGGCTATGCGCAACCCCACTGATGCAGGCCGACGTGGTGATCAACCTCGGCTGGCATGGCGACCGCTATTGGGACGGCCACCGCTACTGGCAGCGCGACGAATGGATGCGGATGATCCGGGTCCCCCGCATCATCCGCCGCACCATGTGACGACCACGGCCCGGACCACGGCTAAGCGCCAGTCACAGGACCTCGCCGCAAAAGCCGGCTTCCCGCAAGGGAATCCGGCTTTTTTGGTTTTGGCCCTCTCTGTTGAGGGCAGAACAGGACGATCCGCGTCAAGTCATAGGCCATTCGCTGCCCCGCGCGATTGGAGGCGCTGCGCGATCCTTCCTGACGCGGCCTTGAGAGCCGCATCGGACGGCTTTGATGCAGCCCTTTGGGACCTGAACCGGCTGTCATCGAAGCTCGGAATTCAAGCATTGCGGAGAAAATTTGAATCAAATCACTATCGGTGTGGTGGGCAGCGGCTTGATGAGTGTCGGCATTGCGACGCAAGCGGCGCTGCACGGCTATCCGACTATCGTTCACGACATAGACACCGCGCGGCTTGCGTCGGTGCATGGAAAAGCAGAGGCGATCCTCGACGAATTGATCGACGCCGGCGTATTCAATGCGGACCATAAACAGGACGTACTCGCGCGTATTGAAACGACAGATCGGCTGGAGGGTGGCCACGGCGGGTTTCATCGTGGAAGCCATTCCGGAAGTGCTGGAACTGAAAACCGCACCTACCGGACTCTCGAACCGCTGCTACGCGAGGACGCTATTTTCGCCAGCAACACGAGCGGCTTTTTGCCCGATCTGCTTGCTCAAGTACTGCAAAACAAGACGCGTTTTGTGATCGCGCATTTCTGGAATCCGCCGCACACCATTCCGCTTGTGGAAGTAGTGCGGGGCACCGAAACGGATCCGGACGTCACGCGCCGCACGGCTGAACTCATGACGGCTATTGGCATGGAACCGGTTGTGCTGACGAAGGCCATTCCAGGTTTTGTGGGTAACCGGCTGCAGTTCGCCGTATTGCGTGAAGCGCTCGCTATTGTGCGTTCGGGCGCAACAACGTCGGCGGTGGTCGACGCCCTGATGAAGGCGTCGCCCGGACGCCGCTATGGCATGGTCGGGCCGCTGGAAAGCGCGGATCGGCGTGCGCAGCGGGCAGGGGTTTTATGAATGGAATGATGCGCACCATGCGCGCGTGAAAGAAGGGCGCAAGCGCCTGATTTACCACACTGCAAAGAAGACCGGGAAGCACTCGTGAACGACAGCAACGCCGTACACTTCTACAAACCTGACGAGGGCCACCAGCTACGCCACGATCCGTTCAAGGCGATTGTCGCGCCGCGGGTGATCGGCTGGATTTCGAACTGCGATCCGGACGGCCACGTGAACCTCGCGCCCTACAGTTTTTTCGGCGCGTTCGCTTCTTTTCCGCACATCATTGGATTCTCGAGCGAGGGGTTCAAGGACAGCATCGCGAATATCGAGGCGACCGGCGAATTCGTGTGGAATCTGGCGAGCAAACCGCTTGCCGAAAAGATGAACTGGACGTCCGCGACAGTACCCCGCGAAATCGATGAATTCGAGCTGGTGGGACTCACCAAGGCGCCGGGCGTGAACATGGCCGTGCCGCACGTGGCGGAGTCGCCGGCTGCGCTTGAATGTAAGTTGTTGCAGATCATCCGGCTGAAATCGCTGGACGGCACGCCGATGAATAACTGGCTCGCGCTCGGGCAAGTGGTGGGCGTGCATATCCGGCGCGAGTTCCTGAAGGACGGCCTCTTCGATACCGCCGCCGCACAGCCCATCATGCGTGCAGGTTATCGCGGGGACTACGCGGGTATCGGCGAAATGTTCGAGATGATCCGGCCCCTGCCGTGCTCGCCGGCTCGCGCGGCTTCCACGGCCGCGTTCAATGCCAGGATGTTGGTCTGGAACGCGATGCCTTTGATCACCGAAGTGATGTCTGAAATCTTGCGCGGACGCATCGATTTCGCGCATTGTCGCGACCACGCGGCCGACCGCTTCGCCACCGGCGCGCGCGGCATCGGATGCCGATGCCGCGAGTTGATCCGCCTGCGCCGTGTTGGCCGCGTTTTGTTGCACGGTCGAGGTGATCTGCTCCATGCTCGCCGCTGTTTCTTCGAGACTGCTGGCCTGCGTCACGATGCGCGCAAGCCCGGTCGCAATTCCGTCGATGGCAAGCATCAACCGGCCGATATCGTCATCCCGCGTGGTCGCTAGCCGCACGCTCAGATCGCCAGCCGCGATGCGTTCGGAGGCCTGCGTCAGTTCCGCGAACGGCCAGCCCACCAGCCTGGCGACTGCGAAGAGCAGCACGGCCACGAACGCGGCAATCACGATCAGCCCGATCAGTAGGAAGCGGTTGCGCGTGGCGCGCACGCCCGCGAGCAATTCGTCGCGATACGCAATCCCGCCAATCAGCCATTGCCATTCCGGCACCGTGCGAAACACGATTTCCTTCGCTCCGCCGTGCAACTTGAGATCGGCGGCGTCGGGAATCGCGTGGGCATCGAAGGAAAGACGGCCTTCTTTCGCGTCGAGCATCTGCTTGAACGGCACGATGCGTTCATCGGCGAGCAGGGAACCGGTACCCGCCACACCCCTCAGGCCTGGATGTACGAGCAGCTTGCACCGATTCGCCCCGTTCGATGCTTCGAAGAAGAAGTAGCCGTTCTGGCTGATCGTCAGGTCGCGAGAATGTTCTGCTGCAGCGTCGCGACTTATGGCGTGACATCCACGCCGACGAACAACGCGCCGATCACACGGCCTGACGAATCGGTGACGGGTTTGTACTCGGTGATGTACTGCTTGCCGAAGAGCGTTGCCATGCCGATAAAACGTTTCCCGTCCAGCATGAGTGCATAGGCCGTGCCCTTGCGGTCGAGCAGCGTACTGATCGCGCGCGTACCGTCCTGCTTTTTCAACGATGTCGTCACGCGCACGAAATCGTCGCTGGTGCGCGCGAACACGGTCGCAATTGCGCCGCTGCGTTCGAGGAATTGATCGGGATCGAGAAATCGAGGTTCATCGGCTTGTCCCCGGCCTTAAATGCGGGTGTTGCCAAGCCGCCGATCCACCTTCTGCGATTCATCGAGCGTGAAATCCGTGGGCAGGAAGCTCGAAAACAGCGTCATGTAGCGCTCGACCTCAGCGCTGACGGCTTTGTCGTAGAGACGGATCATTGTGCCGATCACGCGGTTGTCGTTGCCATGCGTTCGAGCGCCTGCGCGTCGATTTGCTGACCGGCCAGATGCGTGACCGCGATGGTAACCCCGGCTACGACGGTGGCCGCGAGCGCACAAACGAGGATGGCGAACTTCGCGCCGACACTTGCCTGGCGGATGTTGAATATAGGCATGGATGAACCAGATGAGCGAAATGTAGGGAATATGAATGGTTAACGGCGCTGGCTCGCGATTCTTGATCGCCCCGGTTCCACCACGTCCTGTTCGCAAGCGCTGCAAAGCAGCCAAATCCTGACATCGTCCAGACGGCTACATTCGTGGAATATGATGGACTAGACGGTAAAAGCGCTCGAAAGCACCTGCAACCCCGACGACACCTCAGGGAAAACCCGGAAACTCCCCCCCAAAACTTAACGAAATGATCGTCCACTTCCTCTAGCGCGACATGTAAAAAAGCGCCGAAATCAGTTCGGCACAGCTCGCAAACCCTTGCCCAGTAAGCCTCCCACTTTCGATTTGCCAAAAATGGAAAAACGAGGTGTCATATTTCCACATGTGCCTGTCGGAAATAGTCGGCAACCCGCACTTTTTTCTGGCAACTATGTATGCAGAGCGCGGACGCACGTCCGCCAACCAGGAGAGCGTTCGATGAATTCCCACAAGGTCGTGGTCGAAAACCTCTGTGCAAGGTGTTCGGCACGAGCCCGAAGCAGGCGATCAACATGCTTGCCGGCGGCGCAACGAAGGAAGAAGTTTTCTCCCGCACCGGACAGATTGTCGACGTCCACAACGTGTCTTTCGAAGTGAAGGAGGGCGAGATTTTCGTGTTGATGGGTTTGTCGGGTTCAGGCAAGTCGACACTGATACGCCTCATCAACCGACTGGTGGAACTGATCGCCGGCAAGGTGCTGATCGATGGTCGCGACGTGGCTTCCGTGCCGCGTTCCGAACTCACGTCGCTGCGTCGCAAGGACATAAGCATTGTGTTCCAGTCGTTCGCACTGATGCCGCAGCGCACCGTGCTTTCGAACGCGGCGTTCGGGCTCGAAGCGGCGGGCATCGGGCGCAAGGAACGCGAGAAACGTGCGATGGCCGTGCTCGAGCGGTCGGTCTTGCGCCATTCACGCAGAAGCTGCTGGCGCAGTTGTCGGGCGGGATGCAGCAGCGCATGGGCCTTGCACGGGCGCTGGCCGTGAATCCGTCGCTGATGATCATGGACGAGGCGTTCTCCGCACTCGATCCGTTGAAACGCAAGGAAATGCAGAACGTGCTGCTCGATCTGCAGCGCACGATCATGTTCGTGTCGCACGACCTGGAGGAGGCGCTGCGCATTGGTACGCGTATCGCGATCATGGAAGGCGGCAAGGTGGTGCAGATCGGCATCGGCACGCCGCAGGAAATCATCTCGAACCCCGCCCGACGACTACGTGCGCGCGTTTTTCGAAGGGATCGACACCAGTCGTTACCTGACCGCCGGCGACCTGATGCAGACCGACGTGGTGCCGTTGATGAAGCACGGTTCGCAGATCGATGCGTCGAGTGTTTCGCAGGCGCTCAACGGCAGCGCCGACTACGCGTTCGTGATGGACCACGAGCGCAAGATCCGCGGCTTTGTTTGTCGCGACGCTATTGGCCAGGCGTCGCCGGAAATCAATCTGATCGAATGCATCCAGCGCACCACACCGCTTGACGTTGTCGTCAGCCGGGTGGTCGCCAGCCCTGCACCGTTGCCGGTGGTGGAGGTGGACGGATCGTATTGCGGTTCGGTCAACAAGGCAAATGTTCTCAAGGCTCTGACTCGGCATCGAGGTTCCCATGTCTGAAATTATCCCGCTCGGTACGTGGGTCGATCACGGTGTCAAATACCTTTTCGACCACGATGCAAACACCTTCGACGCAATCGGCAAAGTCATCGAGAGTTTCGCGGCGCTGATTGAACACGGCCTTCAGTCCATTCCGATGTGGCTGATGATGGCAATCTTTGTCGGCATCGGCTTGTGGCGCGTGGGCTGGCGCTTCGCGCTATTCACGTTGCTGTCGTTGCTGCTGATCTATGCCACCGGCTTCTGGGACGAGATGGTGATCACGCTCGGCCTCACGCTGTCCGCCAACTTGATCAGTTTGCTGCTTGGCATCTGGACGGCGAAGAGCAAGACGATCGAGACAATCGTGCGTCCCGTGCCCGACCTGATGCAGACCATGCCCGCTTTCGTATACTTGATTCCGGCAGCCATGCTGTTCGGTCTCGGCCGGGTTCCGGGGATCCTGTCGACGGTGATTTTCGCGATGCCGCCCGCTGTCCGCCTGACGTCGCTCGGTATCAAGCATGTCAACCGCGAGATCGTGGAGGCGAGTCAGGCATTCGGCTGCACGCCGTGGCAACTGTTTTACAAGGTGCAGTTTCCGAATGCGCTGCCGTCCATCATGACCGGCGTCAACCAGACCATCATGATGGCGCTGTCCATGGTTATCATCGCTTTAATGGTGGGTGCCGGGGGCCTGGGCAACGACGTGCTGGCGAGTATTCAGCGGCTGGAATCGGGCTGGGGTTTGAGAGCGGTTTGTCGGTGGTGTTGCTCGCGATCATTCTTGACCGCATCACGGAAAGCTTCGGCCGCTCGCCAGGTATGGCGCGGGCACCGCTGTTGTCGAGGATTCACAGCGTGATGCGCGTGCGCCGCGCACCGGCTACACAGCAAAGTTAAATAGCAAAGTCAGGTAGCAGATCAGCGGTTAAATCAGGCAGCGAAGTAAAGCCACGCCCAAGGATAAAAACCCGATGAAACGCGACGCGATGGTGCCGGACCGGATTCATCCTGCAGAGAATTCACCGTTGTCGAAGCTGGTGCACTTCGGGTTCCTGACGCTGCCTAACTTTTCGATGATCGCGTTCGCCAGCGCGATCAAAGTGCTGCGCATGGCGACTACGTTGGCCGGGCTGAGCATTACACGTGGTCGGTGATCACCCCGGACGGTGAACCGGCACGCGCGAGCAACGGCATTACCGTGAAGCCACCGAAAACGCTGGCCGAGGCGGGCATGCCGGACGTGCGATCGTGTGCGCGGGATGGCATGTACGCGATTACGTCGACGAAAAGGTGATCACGCTGCTGCTGCACGTCGCGGCGCAAGGCGTGTCGCTTGGCGGCGTGTGCACGGGTGCGTATGCGTTGCTGACGGCGAACTTGCTGGACGGGTATCGCTGCAACGGTTCATTGGGAGGACATGTCACCGTTGCACAAGCGTTTCCCCCACGTGCGATTCGCCGATGAACTCTTTGTGATCGACCGTGATCGCGTGACTTGCACCGGCGGGACCGCACCGCTCGACCTGATACTGAACCTGGTCGGCCAGCGGCTCGGTCAGGCGCGTGCAGCACAGGTGTCCGAGCAATTCATTGTGGAGCGGATTCGCGGCACGACTGATTACCAGCACATCTCCGTCGATGCCCGCGTGGGGTTTTCGCGGGCCGAGTTGATCGAGGTCGTGCGGCTGATGGAGGCGACCATTGAAGAGCCGTTGTCGCTTGAAGAGTTTGCGAAGCTGGTAAAGCTTTCGCAGCGTCATTTGCAGCGGATGTTCAAGATGTTCCTTAGTGTTTCGCCGACGCATTACTACCTCACGTTGCGGCTGCGGCGGACGCGTGAGTTGTTGCGTAATACCGATGCATCAATTTCGCGTGTGACGGCTGTTTGCGGCTTTCATTCGTCGTGTCATTTCAGCAAGGTGTACCGCACGCAATTTGGCCATGCGCCGAGTATTGAGCGCAGGCAATCGGCTTGATGATCCATTTTTAGACGTGGTGCGCTCATTGGGGCACGGCATCGTCGTGTCTGGCAGTTTCCAAAATAGGGAGAATCATGAAACTTCACGGAATCGCGTCATCGTGCGCGCTGGCTGTCTTACTGAATATCACGATGTCCGGTGGCGCGTTTGCGGCTGATCCGGCCACGTGCCAAAACATCCGTTTCGCCGATGTGGGCTGGACCGATATTGCCGCGACCACGGGTCTTGCGACTACTGTGCTTGAGGGGCTGGGATATAAACCAACGAAGACTATCGCTTCGGTGCCTATTACGTTTGCCGGTATCAAGAGCAAGCAGATCGATGTGTTCCTCGGCTATTGGTCGCCGACAATGGACCCCATTGTCGAGCCGTTCCAGAAAGCCGGGCAGGTCAAGTATTGCCGACGCCTAACCTGACGGGCGCGAAATACACATTGGCGGTGCCGGACTATGCGTATAACGGCGGCCTGAAGTCATTCGCCGATATTGCCAAGAACTACGACAAGCTTGACGGCAAGATCTACGGTATTGAGCCGGGTAATGACGGCGACGCGTTGATCAAGAATGACTGATTCGAATCAGTATGGGCTTGGCAAGTTCAAGATGGCGGAGTCGAGCGAAGCGGGCATGCTGGTGGAAGTGGGCCGCGCGATTCGCGAGAAGAAATGGATTGTGTTCCTGGGTTGGGAACCGTATCCGATGATACGTGACAGTGAAGATTGATTATTTGAGCGTCGGCGAAGATGTATTTGGGCCGAACTATAGCGAGGCCAAGGTGTTGACGGTAACGCCGCAGCGCGCTGCCCGAACATGGCGAAGCTGGTGGTCGATAACCTGCGGTTTTCGACGGACATCGAGAATCATGTGATGACGCCGATCATGAACAAGACCCATCCGAATGTCGCTGCGAAGCAGTGGCTGAAGGCGAATCTGGCGGTGCTGGATAAGTGGTTGGCGGGGGTGAAGACTTTTGACGGAAAGGATGTGCTGCCGGCTGTGAAGGCTTATGTAGCAGCGCAGGTAAAGTTCGCTCGCGCCGGTAGACCAAGAGGGGTCTGCTGGCGCGGGCATCAACCCCGGCCAGTGCGAACGACGTCCCAACCTACCTAGATAGTTGACCCTGAACAATTGGTTTTGGTGGCGAGCGGTCTAATCGCTAGGCTCACACGCGAGCGGCCGGGTTCAGCA
>CALNPU010000067.1 GCA_940588625.1 uncultured Caballeronia sp. | reverse complement strand
CGCCTTGAACGAACCGCTTCATATCGCTCCTCCTCCGCTATCGGAGGAGAAATTCTAGCCGCTTTAAAAAAACGTTTTGACACAACCCCTGGAACGACGAAGGAACGCGTACAAAAAAAGCGCCCCGAAGGGCGCATGCACAAAAGCGTACCAGTCTCAATTTACCGCGCCAGCAACAACGCGTTCGTCCGCTTCACAAAGCTCGCCGGATCTTCCAGCGTGCCGCCTTCGGCCAGCATCGCCTGATCGAACAGCAGATGACACCAGTCGCCGAAATTCGCATCGTCAGCGTGAAGCTTCTTGACCAGCGGATGCTCCGGATTCACTTCGAGGATCGGCTGCATCTGCGGCGCTTGCTGACCGGCCTGCTTCAACATGCGTTGCAAGTATCCGCTCATGTCGCCGTCATCAGCGACGAGACACGTCGGCGAATCGGTCAGGCGGAATGTCAGGCGCACATCCTTCGCCTTGCCTTCCAGCGCCGCCTTCATACTTTCCACGAGCGGCTTCAATTCTTCGCTAACCTTCTCCTGCGCCTGCTTTTCCTCGTCGTTCAGCGCGTCGAGATCCAGGTCGCCGCGCGCCACGCTTTGCAGCGGCTTGCCATCGAATTCGTTGAGGAACGACAACATCCATTCATCAACACGGTCCGTCAGCAGCAGCACTTCCACACCCTTCTTGCGGAACACTTCCAGCTGCGGGCTGTTCTTCGCGGCATGCCACGTATTGGCGGTGACGTAATAGATCTTCGTCTGTTCGGGCTTCATGCGTGCAACGTAGTCGGCGAGCGTCACCGTCTGCTCCGATGAATCCGTATGCGTTGAAGCAAAGCGCACGAGCTTGGCAACCCGTTCGCGATTACCGTAATCCTCGCCGATGCCTTCCTTGAACACCTGTCCGAACTCTTTCCAGAAGCTGGCGTATTTGGCTTTCTCGGTCTCATCCGTCGCTTCGACTGACGACGATGCCACCTCTTCCAGCATCGACAGAACGCGCTTGGTCACGCCTTCGCGAATGGCCTTCACGTCGCGGCTTTCCTGCAGGATTTCACGCGATACATTCAGCGGCAGATCAGCCGAATCGACCACGCCCTTCACGAAGCGCAGATACGCGGGCACGAGTTGTTCCGCGTCATCCATGATGAACACGCGCTTCACATACAGCTTCAAACCGCCGCGATGATCTCGGTTCCACATATCGAACGGCGCGTGTTTCGGCACATACAGCAACTGCGTGTATTCGCTACGGCCTTCCACCCGGTTGTGGGTCCACGCGAGCGGATCGTCGTGATCGTGGGAAAGGTGCTGATAGAACTGCTTGTATTGCTCGTCGGTGATGTCACTCTTCGAACGCGTCCACAACGCACTCGCCTGGTTCACCGTCTCGTCTTCGTCCTTCGTGACCATCTCGGACTTCTCGGCATCCCACTCTTCCTTCTTCATCAGGATGGGCAATGCGACGTGATCTGAGTACTTCTGGATGATCGACTTCAGCTTGTGCGTAGAAAGGAATTCGTCCTCTTCCGGGCGCAGATGCAGCGTGATGCTCGAACCGCGTTGCGCGCGTTCGATCTGTTCCACCACGAAATCGCCCTCGCCCGCGCTTTCCCAGCGCACGCCTTCGCTGGCCTGCAAGCCGGCGCGACGCGTTTCGACCGTGATCTTGTCCGCGACGATAAAACCCGAGTAAAAACCCAGGCCGAACTGGCCGATCAGCGCAGCGTCCTTTTGCTGGTCGCCGGATAGCTTCGAGAAAAATTCCTTCGTGCCCGAACGCGCGATCGTGCCGAGATAGGAGATCGCTTCGTCGTGGCTCATGCCAATGCCGTTGTCGTCGATCGTCACGGTGCGAGCGGCCTTATCGTAGGAGATGCGGATGCGCAGATCCGGATCGTTCTCATACAGCGCACTGTTTTCGATACCTTCGAAGCGCAACTTGTCCGCCGCGTCCGATGCATTCGAAATCAGCTCGCGCAGGAAAATTTCCTTGTTGCTGTAGAGCGAATGGATCATCAGGTGCAGAAGTTGTTTCACTTCTGCCTGAAAGCTCATGGTTTCTTGTGCCATGGTCGGTTCCTCTAGTTGTGTCGAATGTTGACGGGTTTTTTCAGCGGCCGCGATACAGCCGAACGGTGCGCCCGGACAGCGCATGAGCGTCATGGCCTCCTGCCGGAACGCACCGCGCGAATTCTGAGGAACATGAGGTCGCCCGCGACAATTTCAAGGGGCCGAAGAGACCCACAGCGCCGCCTGATTGCGTTCGAGGGCGCTGCGGCAGCGCTAACCGACGCGATCCGAGTAACCGGCCAGCATCGCGAGCAGGCCCGGATCGCCGCAGTTCGCGATGTTGAAGCGCATCCACGTGCTGGGCAGTTGATGCGGAGAAAACAGACTGCCGGGTGTCAGCAAAAAGCCGGCTTCGTGTCCGGCAGCGGCAAGCCCTTCAGAATCCACACCGGTGTCGGCCCATAAAACATGCCAGCCGATGGCGCCAGATACGGCTTGTAGCCAACTTTTTCGAGCATCCGGACGGTTTTCTCGCGAACCCCGTCCAGTTTCGCACGCAGCCTTTCCACGTGACGCCTGTAGTGGCCGTCGGTGAGCACATACAGCACGCGCTATACAGCACGCGCTCATTGAGGTTCGGGGCTCGTCATGCCGACCAGCATTTTCTGATCGGCGGTTGCATTCGCCACTTCCGGCGCCGCCGCGACGTAACCCACGCAGTAGCTGTTGAGGAAAATCACGCGCTTCAACTGGTCCATGCTCGCGAGGCGCGTCGCGGGAAAATTGGTCGGGCAAAGATCGCCGTAGATATCGTCTTCCACGACGATGGAATCGTAGGTTTCAGCGAGTTGCAGGATGCGAAACGCCTGCGCCACGGTCAGCGACGTGCCGGTCGGATTCTGCAGCACGGAATTAATCACGAGCATCTTCGGGCGCCAGGTCTGGACCATGGATTCGAGCGCATTGAGATCCGGGCCGTCCGGTGTGTACGGCAGCCGTACGCTCTGCCCCACGAAGCGGCCGAACATCTGGAACCAGGCGGGGTCGCCTACTACCACGGCGTCGCCAGGTTGCACAAAGACCCGCGCAATCAGATCGATAGCCGTGACGCCGGACACCATCATTTGCTCCGTCGACGCGCCAATCTCCAGTTCCTCCAGCCGTGTCTGAATTTGCTGGCGCAGCGGCAGAAAGCCCTGCGGCGTGCCGAAGCAGAGCAGTTGCGCGCCGCTTTGCCGGCTCAAGGCGCGAAATGCGCCGGTCAGCAACTCGCCGTTCAGCCAGCTAGTCGGGAGGTAGCCAATGCCCGGCCCTATCGCCGAATTCGACGTGTGCAGCATGTTGCGCAGCAGCCAGACCACGTTGATCGTGCTAGGTACCGACCGCGCGCTCAGTGGCTAATGTCGGGTGGACGTGGAAATCGTTGGAACTGGTCCGGTCGCGCACAAAAACCCCAGAGCCGCGCCGCGAGTCGGGATAACCATGCGCGACCAGCCGTTCATACGCCTCGACCACCGTGAACCGGGACATGCCCTTGTCGACCGCGAGTTTGCGGATCGACGGCATGCGCATGCCCGGGCGGAACATTCGCTCATCGACACCGGCCCCATTGCACCAACTGGCCGACGAGCGTGAGTTGCGGCGCGGGAATCTGGTCGAGCGGAACGGACATGTCAGGTTCCATCGGGGTTGAATGCGTTCGATGACTGTACAGAAGGCTATCGGATGAATTGTACCGTTACTGTTATGGTCGTTGCCGATACATTTAAGACTGGGACGATAGGTAAAGTTGCCGGTATTTGTCCGCGTTTCACACGTTTTCTGCGCGGCCAAGGCGGTTACGATATGCTGTTCGGCCTCTTCGGGCCATGCGCCAGCGCCAATGACCCGGCCGGATGGCTAATGTAGCGGCACGGCGGGGCGAAACGGGTATGCTGACGAGCTTAGCCGGCGTTGTCCGGGCAATTTTCCTTCAAGCTATTCGTGCACTATGGCACTATGACCGCTCATCCGTTGCAACTCGACCACCTCGTTATCGCCGCCCGCACGCTGGAAGAAGGCTCGGATTTTATCGCCACGAAACTGGGAATCGAGATGAGCGGAGGTGGCGCGCATCCGCTCATGCGCACGCAATCGCCTGCTGAACTTGTGGGGTGGCGCGTATCTCGAGGTGATCACCGTCGACCCGGACGCAGCGGCCGTCGAAACACCGCGCCCTCGCCTGTTTGTGCTCGACGACCCCGTGCAGCAAAAACGTCTTGAAACCGGCCCGCAACTCGTGCACTGGGTCGCGCGGGTGAACCGCCCGAAAGTGCTGACGCGCCGGCAGGCGCAATATCCGAAGCGCATCCCGGCCGTGGGACCCATGACGCGAGGGGCTAACGCGTGGGATCTCACCATTCCCGCCGATGGTACTTTTCCAGCGTGGCAAGGCGCCGGCGACGGGCTCCTGCCGTCGCTGATCCAGTGGGGCACGCCGCAGCATCCGAGCGAGTTGCTGCCGGAAACGGGCATCGCGCTGAAGTCGTTGACGGGGTTTCATCCGCGCGCGCACCTGATCTCCAAGCAACTGGCATGGCTGGGTGTGTCGCATCTGATGCGCGTCGAGGTAACAGAGGGCACGCCGGTACTCGTCGCGGAGTTCGAGTTGCCGGATGGATCAATCGTTACGCTGGGGGAATCGGCGGAATTGATCGAAGCGGCGAAGCAAGCAGAGGCCGCGCCAGCCAAACCGGCCCGCAAGCGCGCGAAGAGCAGGAAGACCGGGGACGCGCCCGAGGATACGGCCGAGCCGACGCAAGGGGAAGCCGGGCAAGTAGACACGCGTTAGAACATCCGGCGGCGGGCACGCCATAATATGCGTTTCCCCACTGTTCATCGATTGCGCTGAATTGCAGTGAATCGCGCTTTTCGAGCCAGGTGCAGAAACGCAGTGCGCAGTATCTTTTTCGAAGCACCGTGCAGCATTTATTTACCAATCCCCAGACGCAATGGATCGCTTACCGAGACCAACCGAGGACCCCATGAATCAAGCCGACCTTCAAGCCAAGCCGTGGCAACTTTCCGAACGTGCGAGAAAGCTCACCAGTTCGGCCATTCGCGAAATCCTAAAGGTCACCGAGCGGCCCGAGGTCATTTCGTTAGCGGGCGGATTGCCGTTGCCGGCTACGTTTTCGGTCGAGGAAATGCGCGTGGCCTGCGACCGCATCCTGCGTTACAGCCCCGCCGCCGCGCTGGAATACAGCTCCACCGACGGTTACCTGCCGCTGCGCGAATGGGTCACGCAACGCTACTCGGTCAACGGCGCGTCGATCCGGCCGTCGCAGGTGCTGATCACAACCGGCTCGCAGCAGGCGCTCGACCTGCTCGGCAAAGTGCTGATCGATCCCGCCAGCCGCGTGCTGGTTGAAACGCCCACGTATCTCGGCGCGCTGCAGTCGTTTTCCATGTACGAACCGAACTACGTGCAAGTCCCCACCGACGAACACGGCTTGATCGTATCCTCGCTCACCGCCGATGTACGCCTGTTGTACGCGCAGCCGAATTTCCTGAATCCGACCGGCCGTCGCCTTTCGCTCGAGCGCCGCACCGCACTGGCCGCGTTCGCACAAGGCGCCGGCTTCCCGGTGGTCGAGGACGATCCCTACGGCGCGCTGTATCGTGATCAATGCGCGGCCATGCTGGCGTCGCTCGAACAGCAGATGCCGGCGGGCGTTGAATGAAACCGTCCGGAAGGCGGCATGTTCGTGTGGGTGAAGCTGTCGAAACACATCGATACAGCTGCTTGAGCAATCCATCGAGCAGCACATCGCGTTCGTGCCCGGCGGCCCGTTCTTCGCGAACGAAGCGGAGCACAACACGCTGCGGCTGTCGTTCGTCACCGTGCCCGTCGGCGAAAATCGACGAAGGTGTCGCCAAGCTCGGCGCGCTGGTCTGATCTCGTTGCAAAGCGGGTGCGCGAGGGCGGAACGACCGCCCAAGTGCGCTCTCGCGTCATCCTTTCCATCTTTAGGGAACACCCCATGGCCCAATTGAACGTCTACGAGAAGCCGAAGGAACTCGGATCGAATTGCTTACGGCCGGCGCCCCTGCTGCCGCCTACGTGATGAGCGCGCAAAGCGGCAACACGGTCTATCTGTCCAGTCATATCGCGAAGAAGGACGGCAAGGGTGTGGGTGGGCAAACTGGGCGCCACGCTCACCACCGAAGAAGGCCGCGCCGCCGCACGCTCGATAATGAGCCTCGTCAACTCCACGTTCGAGTTCACCGAACAGCATCTGGTCACCAATGGTGCATCCGAGTTGATCGCCGATATTTTCGGTGAGTGCGGCAAACACGCACGCTCGGCATTTGGTGTGGCGCAAATTTCGCTGGGCGCTTGCGTCGAAATCGAATTGATTGCCGAAGTGGGCTGAAATCGCTGCTTTAAACGCTTAAGACGCATAAATCGTTGCAACAAATTTTAGTCTTATTCTTAATCCCGATGCCGCCTGGTATCAGGATACAAAATACCGCACTTTGTTGGTTTAAATTCACATTGGCGAAACAACTGCCACCTGGCCGGAACCGCTCCAGACAAGCGCTTCAGCCTATCCGTGTATACCTCGATACCTCACTTCGCCGCCGCGCTTCCTTAAATGGGTCGCCTTCAGTAATATCTAATCCGGTTGTCATTGGTATTATCTGACTCAGCCGCCATTATGGAAATCAGCCTCACGCGGGGGGGGGGGGGGAGGCTGGATAACCAGCGGCTATTGGTCAACCCGGGTCAATGCCGGACAGAGTTCTAAAAACAGTATTACTAAAACCATCGCAAGCAAAATGCAAGCACGCTTGATGTACACGTAGGCTACTGCCTGCAAAGAGGGCCTGCAAACAAATTCGAACGATGGCCCGGATTCACCGGAAAACGGCAATAATGCTCCGCCTCACCGGCATTGGACGCGCTGCGGTAATGCCGACACCCATTTGTGTTGTTCCGGACGCACTATCGGCGCAACCCGTCACAGGGTCCATGGATTGACCAAACCCATGAATCGATCACGACCCAAAGCGCCACGCGACATGAAACAAGCGGATTTTCCGCGACGGCGCCGCGCATTGTTCGCCATTCCGGCGCTGGGCGTGCTCGTCCTGCTGTGGACGGTAATTAATCTTTGCACGCCTGTCGGTGGAGCGCGACGCCGCGACGCACGCGTCCATGGCGTCGGCGGCCATTCTTTCGTCCGTGCTCGAGCAGCACACCATCAAGGCAATTCACCAGGTCGACCAGATCACGCGCTTCGTCAAGTACGAGTTCGAGAAGACACCTGGACAGTTCAATCTGGCGAGCACGGTTGAAAAAGGCGTGGTGCATGCAGAGCGACACCCTCGTGCAGGTCTCGTTGATCGATGAACACGGCATGCTGATCGCGTCCACATCGGGCGCCACGCCGAAACCCATCGATCTTTCCGATCGCGAACATTTCCGCATTCACGCTCTTTCGAACGACGACCTGCTCTACATCAGCAAGCCCGTCCTCGGCTGCGTCTCCCGCCAGTGGACACTGCAAATCACCCGCCGCCTGAATCATCCCGACGGGTCGTCGTTCGCCGGCGTCGTGGTGGTATCGGAAGACCCCAGCTACTTCACGAGCGACTTCTACAACGTGGCGTCGATCTGACGCGACGGCGTGGTCGCCGTGATTTCGGACTGCTCGGTGCTCGCGCGCAGCACCCGCGTAGGCGCAGGCGCAGCCTCGGCGCCTGCCAAACCGGACGGCCACCCGATGAAAACGGCCGAGAGCAGTGGCAACCGGCAAGAAGCGTTTACCCCGCAAGCGGCGTGTATCCAACCTCAGACCACGCATCCGGCATCTATGTCGATCCAATCGACAACGTCACGCGCATCGTTTCGTATCGGCATATAGACGATTATCCGCTCGGCGTGCTCGTCGGCCTGTCGCAGGCTGAGGAATTCACCGACTTCAATCACACACGGCGCGTTTATCTGCTGATGGCGACCTTCATCTCGCTCGCCATGCTTGGCTTTTTCGCGGTGGCGACCGGGTTGATCGGCAAGCTGATCGGGCGCGAGTGCGAGATGAGGCATCTGGTCGAATATGATTTGCTGACTGGCCTGCGCAACCGCTACTCCACGCTGCAAATGCTGCGCCACGATGTGGCAAAGCAGGAGAATGTAGACCATCTTGCACTGCTTTTCATCGATCTCGATAACTTCAAGACTGTCAACGATACCCTCGGCCATAACGCCGGCGACATCGTGCTGCAAATGACGGCGTCGCGACTGGCGGAAACGGTCAGTGACCAACGGCATGCTGTCGCGTATTGGCGGCGATGAATTCGTTGTAGTAGTCAAGGGCGCCGACGTCGAGCGGCAAGCGGTCGAACTGGCAGAAGCGGTTTCTCATATGTTCGCAACGCCGTTCGATGTGCACGGCAGCGCCTTCGTGCTGCACGCGAGCATTGGCATTGCGTTGTATTCGGTTTCGAGCGAAAGCGAAATCGACTTGTTGAAAAAAGCCGATCTGGCAATGTACAGCGCGAAGGACGCGGGTAAGAACTGCTGCTATCAGTTCTATTCGCCGCAGTTGTCACACCGCGCGGATCATTTGATGACGTGGGAGCAGCAATTACGGGTTGCGCTGGCTCAGAATCAATTGTTTCTCGCGTATCAGCCGAAGATCGACATGAGCCGTCGATGTATCACGGGCTTCGAAGCGCTGGCGCGGTGTAATCATCCGCAACACGGGCTGACTCCTGCTAATGAGTTCATTCCGGTCGCGGAATCGACGGGGTTGATCGTACCCTATTGGCGACTTCGTGATTCATACAGCTTGCCGACAATTGGCCATTTGGCAGAGTCAGGGGTATGACAGATTGTCGCTTGCGGTGAACATCTCCGCCAGTGCAGTTCTGGCGCGGAGATTTGCTTGAGACGGTTGTGGTCGCCATTCGTGAAAGTGGTATTGCACCGGGAAAACTCGAACTCGAGATTACTGGAACCGTGATGATGGAGTTTCCGGATATCGTCGCAGAAAAGATTTCAGCCTTGAAGCGGCTGAGTGTCCGGATCGCACTCGATGATTTCGGCACGGGATATTCGTCGCTGTCGTATCTAAATCGCTTTGTTGTCGATACGCTCAAGGTCGACCGATCATTTATCCAGGCTATTCCACATGATCGCAGCGTCTGCGTAATGGTTTCTGCAATCGTTAATCTCGCGTGGTCGTTGGGACTAAAGGTCGTGGTTGAAGGGACCGAAACCGAGGAGCAGATTGCGTGGTTGTCGCGGCTTGGGCCTATCGAGGCCCAGGGATTTCTCTTTTCCCATGCCGTTCCTGCCGCGGGTGTGCAGGCCCTACTCGATCAGTTTGGCATCTGCGGCCTGGGGCTCATGGCTGACGTTGCGGCAATGCCGTTTGGCGAAGCACCTTCCAATGCCATCGATTAAGCGTGCGGTTCGTCGTCGATTCAGCATGTACGGCTTCCTGCCAAAGTAATGCTGCTCGGCAAGTGAATCCCCGATTGCGTTTTCGTAAGATCTGATGCCGAGCCGCCAATATCGCGCATTGGTCCATCCAGCAGCGCCCTAAATTCCCCTCGATAACACCGCAGCACCCACCGTCACAACACCCAGCACAATATTAACCAGCACCAGCCTTCTGACCGTGCCCACCGCCCTCGCGCCGTCCGGCCAGTTTTGCGATTGCACTGCGCGGCGGATTTTCGGGAATACAGCAAACCGGATATGGCCGAAGATCATTATCATCACAATGCCAAGACTCGCCATGATGTGTAAAGGCAGCGCCGCGTGAGCCCCGCCGAATTGCGTCAGTAAGAAACCGCCCGTCAGCAATATCACCAACACTGATGCCGCCACCCAGTTAAAAAACCGGGCGAATACCGATTCCCATAACGGCAACCTCAATTGCGGCGATAAATCCGCTATTGCCGGCCGAAGACAAAAGTCAGCAAAAATCATTCCGCCAATCCACACCGCCACTCCGAGCAAATGCAGGAACAACGCCACTTCAATCGCCTTATTCATTGATGTTCCTAAATACGGGTGAATCACCGGTTACCGCTGTCGAGCCAGGCACTTAGTCGCCCCAGCATTTATCCGCCACTTCGCCCGCCGTCTTCGTTTTCAAGTTTTACAGGGGTCGGGCGTTCGACTCAGCTAAATGGAGCCAGTTCAAGTATTTTCCAGATAAACAAACGCCCCGGGCCGGCTGAGCCAACCCGAGGCGCGTATGACCCGTCGCTTATCAGCCTTCGAACACCGGCCGCAATTCAGTTACCTTGATAGTGGACTTGGGAGCACGGCCCTTGCGCGCCCGCTTGCCCACGTGCGTTTCCAGAGCCGCGCCCGCAAGTTTCTCGTCGCGCGCCTTGCCGCCCCGGCCCGTACCGATCAGCACCAAGCCACGTGCGTCGATAGCGAGCGCCTGCCGCAACGTCTCCTTCGGATCGAGCACGATCAAAATGACGCCACGGCCACCGCCCGACAAGGTCTTTATCTCATCAATGTCGAATACCAGCAGGCGCCCGTTGCTCGACAAGCACGCGACCTGGGTCGCACCCGGCAAAACCGGCATGGGTGTGAGCGGCGCCGCGCCTTCGTCGATAGTCATGAACGACTTGCCCGCCTTCACCCGGCTCACCATGTCGCCGAGCTTAGCCGTGAAACCAAAACCGTTACTCGACGCCAGCAGCAACGGCTGCTCAACCGACGCGGCAAAGTAATGCAGCAAATGCGATCCCGACTCGAGCTCGATCAGCGACGTGACCGGCACGCCGTCGCCCCGGCCGCCCGGCAGCATCGCGACAGGCACGGAGTACACGCGCCCGTTGCTGCCCCACGCGATCAGCATGTCTGGCGTACGCGCCTGGAAGGCAGCATAAATGCCGTCACCGGCCTTGAACTGGAAGCTGGCCGGATCGAGGCCATGGCCCTTCAACGCCCTCACCCAGCCCTTCTGGGATACCACCACCGTCACCGGATCATCAATCACGCGTGCCGCCTCGAACATCGCCCGCTTTTCCGGCTGGATCAGCGTGCGGCGATCATCGCCATACTGCTTGGCGTCGGCTTCGATCTCCTTGATCAGCAGGCGCTTCATGGCCGCATCGCTGTTCAGCAGCTCTTCGAGCTTTTCCTTTTCGCTGTGCAATTCCTTCAGTTCCTGCTCGATCTTGATTGCTTCGAGCCGCGCCAGTTGGCGCAAACGGATTTCGAGGATGTCGTCGGCCTGATGTTCGCTGAGACTGAACCTGTCCATCAACGCCTGCTTCGGCTCGTCGGCTTCACGGATGACGCGGATCACTTCATCGATATTCAGAAAGACGATCATCCGCCCTTCAAGAATATGGATCCGGTCGTTCACCTTCCCCAGCCGATGCTGCGTGCGGCGCGTGACGGTCGCGAACCGGAAGCCCACCCATTCGTGCAGGATGTCTCGAATGCTCTTCTGACGCGGCCGGCCGTCCACACCGATCATCACGAGGTTGATCGATGCATTCGATTCCAGGCTCGTATGCGCGAGCAGCGAATTCACGAACTCCGTCTGGTCGATACGGCTCGACTTCGGCTCGAACACAAGCCGCACCGGCGCGTCCCGGCCAGATTCGTCGCGGACCGTGTCTAGCAACGCAAGCAGCGTCTGCTTGGTCTGCAACTGATCGGGACTCAGCGCCTTCTTGCCGAGCTTGACCTTCGGGTTGGTCATTTCCTCGATTTCCTCGAGCACCCTCTGGCCCGACGTGCTTGGCGGTAATTCGGTGATGACGAGTTGCCACTGACCACGCGCCATCTCCTCGATTTTCCAGCGCGCCCGCACCTTCAGGCTGCCGCGTCCGCTTTCATAAGCCGCCGCAATCTCGGCCTGACTCGAAATGATCTGCCCGCCGCCAGGGAAATCAGGACCGGGAATCAGTTCGGCCAGCCGCGCGTGATCGATCTCCGGATCGCGGATCATGGCGACCGCTGCGGCCGCGACTTCACGCAGATTGTGCGAAGGAATCTCGGTCGCCATGCCCACGGCAATTCCCGATGCGCCATTGAGCAACAAGAACGGCAGGCGTGCGGGCAGGAGCTTTGGCTCCTGGAACGAACCGTCGTAGTTCGGCATGAAATCGACGGTACCCATGTCGATTTCATCCAGCAGCAATTTCGCGATAGGAGTAAGACACGCTTCCGTGTACCGCATGGCCGCAGCGCCGTCGCCGTCGCGCGAGCCGAAGTTGCCCTGCCCGTCGATCAACGGATAGCGCATCGAAAATGCCTGCGCGAGACGTACGAGCGCGTCGTACGCCGACTGGTCGCTGTGCGGATGGTATTTACCCAGCACGTCACCCACCACGCGCGCCGATTTCACCGGCTTGGCCGTGTTAGCGAGGCCCATCTCGTTCATCGCGAACAGGATGCGGCGCTGCACGGGCTTCTGGCCGTCGGAAACATCGGGAAGCGCCCGGCCTTTGACCACGCTCACTGCATAGTCGAGATACGCATGCTCGGCGTAATCGCCAAGCGTGAGTTTTTCGCCTTCAGGCACGGCTTCTTGGTCCGCGAAGAGATCGTCCATCAGATATCCAGTTTATGCGTTGACGAAGTTCAGGGGGTGCATGCAGCGTCAAATGTCGGCTTCGACTTCGTTGCCCTTCTCCTCGAGCCAGCTGCGCCGCGATGCCGCTTCGCCCTTGCCCATCAGCATCGTCATGCGTGTGACCGTGTCTTCAAAACCGAAATCACCCACTTGAACCGGCAGCAAACGCCGCGTGTCCGGGTTCATCGTGGTGTCCCACAATTGCTCCGCGCTCATTTCGCCCAGGCCCTTGAAGCGGCTGATCGACCATTGGGTTTCTCGAACGCCGTCCTTCCTCAGCTTGTCCAGAATCGCCTCGAGCTCACCTTCATCCAGCGCATAGAGCTTTTGCGCCGGCTTCTTGCCACGCGCGGGGGCATCGACGCGAAACAGCGGCGGCCGCGCAATGTAGACATTACCCTGCTCGATCAATTGCGGAAAGTGCTTGAAGAACAACGTAAGCAGCAGAACCTGGATGTGCGAGCCATCCACGTCCGCGTCCGACAGAATGCAGATCTTGCCGTAACGCAGGTTCGAGAGATCGGCCTTCTGGTCCGGGCTGTCAGGACTGTGCGGATCCACGCCGATCGCCACCGCGATATCGTGCACTTCGTTGTTCGCAAACAGCCGGTCGCGCTCGGTTTCCCACGTGTTCAACACCTTGCCGCGCAACGGCAGAATAGCCTGGAATTCCTTGTCGCGGCCCATCTTCGCCGAGCCGCCGGCCGAATCGCCCTCAACGAGGAAGAGTTCGTTACGCGAGACATCCGTGGATTCGCAGTCGGTCAGTTTGCCGGGTAGCACCGCCACGCCTGAGCTCTTTCGCTTTTCTATCTTCTGCCCGGCGCGCGTGCGCACCTGGGCCTGCCGGATCACTAGTTCCGCGAGCTTCTTGCCATACTCCACATGCTGGTTCAGCCACAGTTCGAACGCGGGCCGCGTAAACGACGACACGAGTTTCACCGCGTCACGGCTGTTGAGGCGTTCCTTGATCTGCCCCTGGAACTGCGGATCGAGCACTTTCGCCGACAACACGAACGACACCCACGCGAAGACGTCTTCCGCCAGCAGCTTCACGCCCTTGGGCTGAAGGTTGTGGAGTTCGACAAAGCTCTTGACCGCCTGGAACAAACCGTCGCGCAAACCGGATTCGTGCGTGCCGCCGGCGGACGTCGGGATCAGGTTGACGTACGACTCGCGCAACAACGGTCCTTCTTCGCTCCACGCCACGACCCACGTTGCGCCCTCGCCTTCGGCGAAGGTTTCCTCGGTCGACTTTGCATTGCCCGCGAAATGCTCGCCTTCGAACAAGGGGATCAACAGGTCGCTACCGCCCATGCCTTCGAGCAGGTAACCCCGTAATCCATCCTCGTATTTCCAGCTTTGGCGCTTGCCGGTTTTTTCATTGATGAGCACGACTTCCACGCCCGGCAGCAACACTGCCTTCGAACGCAAAAGCCGCTGCAACTCACCAACCGGCAGATTCGGCGAATCGAAATACTTGGGGTTGGCCCAGGCGGTGACACGGGTTCCGGACTTCTTTTCACCGCGGTTCATTGCGCGGGTTTTGATCGGCTTCACCACATCGCCATTCGCAAAACCGAGATCCGCGACCTTGCCGTCGCGCCACACGGTCACGTCCAACCGCGTAGACAGCGCGTTTGTCACCGACACGCCCACGCCGTGCAGGCCACCCGAAAACGTGTACGCGCCGCCAGCTGCCTTGTCGAACTTGCCACCCGCGTGCAGTCGCGTGAACACGATCTCGACGACCGGCACGCCTTCTTCCGGATGCATGCCAAACGGAATGCCACGTCCATCGTCTTCGACAGACACCGAATGGTCAGCATGCAGCGTGACCGTGATCTGCTTGCCGTAGCCGCCGAGCGCCTCGTCCGAGGCGTTGTCGATGACTTCCTGAATGATGTGCAGCGGATTTTCAGTGCGGGTGTACATGCCGGGCCGTTGCTTGACCGGCTCGAGGCCCTTGAGCACCTTGATCGATGCTTCGCTGTATCCGCTGTTCTTGCCGCTGTCGGCGGTACTCGGTTTTTTCGTGGACATGTCTGGACGTGGGTCCGGTAGTCCGGGCGGCCGCAACTTGATAGCAGCGGCCACGCCGGACTACCGGCGAATGCGTGAACATAGCAGGCAAACCCGGCCAACCGCGCCTGAGCCGGCCGCGCCGGATTGCGCGTGATTAACTCGAAAACGCGACGGCCTCTCGCCTGACTACAGCGTTTCACTACAAGGTGTCACCACGGTGTAACCGCAGAGATCCTTGTCCGCTAGACCGTGCGCCCAAAAACGCGACGTATTTTACTGTTTCCAATAAATTTTTCGATATGGCGAAGACGCTGGCCCCAAAGGCCGGCTTACTTGCGCTTCGCTTCCAGTTCTTCCCAGCTTCCCAGCGTTCGAGCGCGACCAGCAATTCCTCGTCGATAGCCGCATGCCGTTCACTCAGCCGTGTCCCTTCTTTCGGATCTTTCGCGAATACCGAACCGCCTTCGAGCTTGGCCGCAATCGACTTTTGCTCGGCTTCGAGTGCCGCGATCTGTGCAGGCAACGCTTCTAGCTCGCGCACTTCCTTGTACGGCAGTTTGGTCGAGCGCTGCGAATTGCTCCCGGCGCCGCTGTCTTTCGGGCCGTCTTCCTTCTTCGCCTGCTTGGCCGTGTCACGGGCGGCGTCGAGCGCGATTCTCTCCGAGCGTTCGCGCTGGATCTGCCAGTCGGTGAAGCCGCCCACCATACTCGCACCACTTGCCGCCGCCTTCGGATGCAAAGACAGAGGTCACCACATTGTCCAGGAACTGGCGGTCGTGGCTCACCAGCAGCACGGTGCCGTCGTAGTCGGTGAGCAGTTCTTCCAGCAGTTCGAACATCTGGATGTCCAGGTCGTTGGTCGGCTCGTCCAGCACCAGCACGTTCGCCGGCCGCGCGAACAGGCGCGCGAGCAACAGCCGGTTGCGTTCCCCGCCCGACAACGAGCGCACAAGCGAACGCGCGCGTTCCGGTGCGAACAGGAAGTCGCCGAGATAGCTCATCACATGCTTCTTCACGCCGTTCACTTCGACCCATTCGCTGCCTGATGGTGTCAGCGAGGGTCTTGTCGAGGTCCAGCTACGCGCGCATCTGGTCGAAATACGCCACCTGCGTGTTCGTGCCAGTGCGCGCCTTCGTCGGGTGCGAGTTCGCCCAGGATCATCTTGAGCAGCGTGGTCTTGCCCGCGCCGTTCGGACCGATGAACCCAAACTTGTCGCCGCGTATGACGGTGGCCGTGAAGTTGTCGATAATCGTTCGATCACCGTATTTCTTCGTCACGTCGGTCAGTTCCGACACGATCTTGCCCGAGCGCTCGCCCTGGCCCATATCCAGCTTCACATTGCCTTGTACATTGCGGCGTTCGGCTCGCTCGTTGCGCATTTCCACCAGCCGCGCGATACGGCCGACGCTGCGCGTCCACCGCGCCTCCACACCCTTGCGAATCCACACTTCTCTGAGCCAGCAGCTTGTCGAACTTCGCGGCTTCAACCTGTTCGATTTCAAGCTGCTGCGCCTTGCGCGTCTGGTACGCGGTGTAGTTACCCGGGTACGACAGCAGGCGTCCGCGATCCAGATCCACAATCCTCGTCGCGACCTTGTCGAGAAAAGCCCGGTCGTGGGTGATGAAGAGCAAGCCCGTGCGCAACGTCACCAGCATCTCTTCCACCAGCAAATGCCGTCGAAGTCGAGGTGGTTGGTCGGCTCGTCCAGAAGCAGCACGTCCGGTTGCACGACCAGTGCACGCGCCAACCCACGGGCTTTTTCATGCCGCCCGACAGCGCGCCCGAACGGATGTCGCCGTCCAGGCCGATCTGCTGCAGCGTTATCGCCACGCGTGTTTGCCAGTTCCACGCATCATGCAGGTCGAGCGAGCACTGCAGCGCGTTCATGCTTGTCAGCAGCGCGTCGTGCTCGGGACCTTCGGGGGGCATCGGCGAGTTTGTGCGCCACGACGTCATATTCGTCGAGCAGTTCCCCTGCATGCGACAGGCTGGACGCGACGACGTCGAAGACCGACGCATCCAGGTCGAACTCGAGCTCCTGCGGCACGTATACGGTGGTGAGCTCGTTTTGCCGCGCGATAAGGCCGTCATCCGGCTTGGTGAGCCCGGCAATGATCTTCAGCAGCGACGACTTGCCGGCGCCGTTACGGCCGATCAGACCGACGCGTTCGCCCGCTTCGAGTGAAAAGTCAGCGTGATCGAGCAACGCAACGTGGTCGAACGCAAATTGCGCCTTCGAAATTGAATAAAGCGACATGGGAGACCGCCGGAAAAGTGCAAATACTGAAAGCGGCCATTGTACCGGTCTTGACCGGCGCGCTCGGAGACACTATGTCTTCAGGACAAGGCAAGGTGCCCAATTTGAGACGGTTAGGAACAAAAAAACGCGGCCGCGCCACGTTTTTGAGATTCGCGCAAGGATCGGTGCGAGCCTGCGCGATGGTCGTTATTGCACGTGAATCTTGATTGTCTGGCTTATTTCCAGTCCGAATGACTGGTGTGCGCCGTCGCCGAATTGCAGGGTCAGCGTGTGATCGCCCGGGGGCAGCTTCACGTCAGCTTCCGTCTGCATCTTGCCGAAATGCAGCGATTTATCGTTCATCGGAATCACGAGACCCTTTTGCATCGGGCCTGCGTCGATCAGCAGATGGTGGTGGCCTTTCTGCGGATCCGTATCGCCGGCCGGCGCGAGCCCCATGCCTTCCAGGCCAAATACCATATGCACTGGGCTCGTTACGGTTGCGCCGTCTTTCGGTTCGATAAAAAACACGGGGGCTTGCTGCGCGTGTGCGCGGCAGATACCGCTGCCCCGTCCCAATCGCCCTGCCATGCTTCGCTCGCGGACGTCAACGTCTCGTCTGTCGCTTTGAATCGATAATACGTGTTGAAGCGAATGCCCGACTCCGGGCTTCCGCTGACGTCGTCTTGCCACACCTCCACTCGCCGATCCCGTCCACATCGATCAGCCTGCGCGATTGCGCCGGCGTCCACGATTCCCACGCCCGCGCGGTCGGATTGCGGCTCTCGAACACCAGTGTGCCGCCGTCGCGCAGCGCATAGCGGGCGGCTTTGAGCGTATCGAAGAACGACCTGTCGTCGACAAAAAACTGCGCGACATGGCCCGTCATCACCAGCAGGTCGGCGGGCGGCAGCAACACGAGCACGCGGGCGTCGCCTTCAATCCACTGAACCCGCTCACCTTCCGGCCTGTGCCGCGCCACGTGCAACATCTCGGGCGCGGAATCGACAGCAATCACGCGATTCCCGCGCGATGCCAGTTCGCATGCGAGCAAGCCCGTTCCGCAACCGAGATCGATTACGCGCTGCTTGCCTGCGGCCAGCGCGAGGTAGAAGGCTGTATCGGCGGCGAAGGGGTTCAGGGTGTCGTATAGCGCAACGAGGCGCGGATCAGTGTAGAGCGTGGATGGCATCAATCAGATAGTCGGCAGGGGATTTAAGCGTCGGGCGTTCAGTGTTTCAGCGGTTGAGGTAAGCGAGCGCGTCGCGCATGGGCTGGCTTGGCACGAGGATGGAGCCCGTGAAGGGGGTGTCGAGATCGAGGATCACGAGCACCGTGGACGCTATCGATAACGCCCCGAGTGTAATCGTCACCATCGCCAGTGCGTTGCGCGGCGCGATCAGGCCAAAGCAAAGGAAGATGACGAGAAGCCAGAAGACCAGAATCCGGTCGAACGGCGACAAAGCTGAACCACGCGCCTCCTCCACGATTTTCCAGCGTGTTGCTGGATGAGCCGGTCGAACCGGCCAAGCGCTTCTTCAGCGAGCTTCTGGTGGAACGCATCGCCCGGCTGCAACTCGCGGGTATATCGTTGCGCCCGTTCAAGCATGGTGGCGCCCAGTACGCGGCTGTCGAGATTATCAGTGCCGTAGCCCAGACCAGCGTTTTCTGATAATAGTTCCCGGCCGGCGGCGGTTCCTGCGACCAGGTGGACGTGATCGCGGCCGCCGTATAGGCGCGGAGGATGTGCCGGGGAACATCGGTGTCCGGGTCGTACTCGCGCAGGCTGTTGTCGAGTTGGATCAGCTCAGCGGCGTAAGTACGGATGTCGGCGGTGGTGGTATCGAATACGGTTTTCGACAATGCTGTTAGCAAACCCAGCACGAGCGCCGCGAACGTGACCAGCATGCTGACCACCAGTTTCAGCAACTGCACGGTTTCATGCACCTTGTGTTCCTCAAGCAGCAAGGGGCGCACGAGCACGCCAAGCCCGGTGGCCGCGAGCAGACACAAGAACACGACAGCAGTGGTTTCGAGTTCGGTCATGACGGAGGGCCGGGGACGTTTGCATTATGGGATGAAGTGGCGAGTTATTCCAGGCGATAGGATTCAAGTTGGCCTGGTCATGAAGCGGCAACCATAATCGACAGTTGTGCTTGTTAAACGGCCGGCGAGAAATCATGAAGAAAACAAAATACTGGGCGGCGGCGTTTGCACTGGCAGCTAACAATTGTGCGTTCGCAAACATCGCCGCAGATAACGTTGTTCGCAGCGCGGCACCTGCGAATGACCGCGTCGTGGGCAACGAGTGTACGGACAAGTCGATCAAACCATTCGCGCGACCAAAAGACAGCGGCTAGTCGGACAATATGTTGCAGACGGCGTTGATCCTGGTCACAGGTTTTGCGAGCGGTATTAATCGTGGGGCTACGACTGGCGTGTGCGGCGAGCGGTCGACGCGTTAGCGAATGAAAGGGACTTCCCCGTCCCGCGGCTGCGGCGGAAGCCGCAGGTCGGCGTCACGGTGCCATGATGGAGCCT
>CALNPU010000066.1 GCA_940588625.1 uncultured Caballeronia sp. | reverse complement strand
TGGCCGATGCCGCGTTCATGGCATCACGTCGAACCGCACGTCGCCGGATTTGCGCGGCTCCCGACCGCCATCGACAATCAGGAAATGGAAGAGCGTCCTGAGCTTGTCCGCACGATGAGCGTGAAGCTGCCGGTCGGCATGGGGCGTGTGCGTTTGCTGCGCATTGAGGGTATCGACTTGCAGCCGTGCGGCGGTACGCATGTGCGCAATACGAGCGAAGTCGGTGAGCTGCGTTAGCGAAGGTGGAGAAGAAAAGTGCGCGCACGCGGCGTTTTGTGATCGAGTTTGCGTGATGCTCAACGCCCGCGCTCAAGCGGTGCTCGATGCATGGTTCGGTACGCCGGACTCAGCGGAGTTTGGCCACCCGGTCAAGGCCTGGTTCAAGAAGGTCGCAAGCCTCGACGCCATGTTTCACGAGCGCTTCGGCACTTTGCTCGAGATGCATTGGAAGGCCGGTTTGCCGCGTGGTCCGCTACACCACTCGGCGCGCTGGCGTTGATCGTGTTGCTCGACCAGTTCACCCGCAACTGTTTTCGTAACACGCCGCGTGCATTCGCCGGTGACGCCGAAGCGTTAAAGCTGGCTCGTATGCTGGTCGATACACGCGAAGAACTCACATTGCCGACGCTTCGTCATCGCGTGTTCGTGTACATGCAGTTCGAGCACGACGAGACGCGGGCAAGCCAGCATGAATCTGTGCGTCTGCACCAGGCGCTCTTCGATGAAACCGGCGACAAGGACATCGAGGACCGGCTGAACTATGCACACGCCATGCTGAAGTGATCGAGCGGTTTGGCCGCTTTCCGCATCACAACTTTATCCTCGGCCGCGAGACAACGGCCGAAGAACGCATGTGGCTCAAGCAGAAGGGCGGCTTCTGACGTTCTACCGTCCGCCCGCCACGTCGAGCAATGCGCCGGTCACATACGCCGACGCATCCGACAACAACCACACAATCGATTCCGCGACTTCTTCCGTCGTACCGGGACGCCCCAGTGGCGCGAGCACGCCCAGCTGCGCCGCGCGATCGGGCTTGCCGCCGCTCGCGTGAATCTCGGTATCGATCAGCCCCGGCCGGACGGCATTAACACGCACGCTTTCCGGGCCGAGTTCTTTTGCGAGTCTGATCGTCAAGGTATCGACGGTACCTTTCGATCCCGCGTAATCCACGTATTCGTTCGGTGACCCGAGCCGCGCTGCCGCCGACGACACATTGACGATTGACCCGCCCCGTCTACCGCGTTTCGTCGACATGCGCCGCGCCGCTTCACGTGCCCCGAGATACGCGCCGAGCACGTTGGTATCGAAGACGCGTTTCATGCGCTCGACGTCCATGTCGGAGAGTGCGGAACCGGGCGCGACAATGCCCGCGTTGTTCACGAAGTCATCGACCGGGCCGAATGCTCGCACGGTTGCATCGAATAGGGCAATCACGTCGGCTTTTTCGCAGACATCGCCCTGGATCGCGATTGCGCGGCCACCGGCGGCTTCCACGCGGGCAACGGTTTCGTCGGTGGCGCTGCGGTTGGTCGCGTAATTCACGCTGATCGAGCCACGCGCCGAGCACAGCAAGGCGGCGGCACGACCGATTCCGCGGTTGCCGCCTGTGATCAACACTACTTTCGACATCGTCAGATTCCCCGTTTAAACAGCGTCGCGTTTCTCTGGCCAGCGGTCGACCAGCGGCGGTTTATACGCGGTGAGCGCTTTGATCAGCTTCACGGGATCGGCGTTGACTTGCAGCATGTCGAGGAACGGCGCGCGCATGAAGCCTTCTTCCACCGTATGACGCAGCATGGCGAGCAGCGGATCGTAATATCCGTCCACGTTCAGCAGCGCGACCGGCTTCTCGTGATACCGGAGTTGAGCCCACGTGTAGGCCTCGAACAGCTCTTCGAATGTACCGACACCGCCGGGCATCGATACAAACGCATCGGAGAGATCGGCCATTTTCTTCTTGCGCTGATGCATGTCGGGCACGACGTACAGATCCGTCAGACCTTTATGGCCGACTTCCTTGGTCATCAGCAATTCGGGGATCACGCCGATGGCGCGGCCACCAAGCGAGAGCACTTTGTCGGCGATGGTGCCCATCAACCCCACGCTCCCGCCGCCATAGACAAGTGCGAGATCCGCTTCCACCAACGCGCGGCCAAACGCTTTTGCCGCTTCGGCATAGACCGGTCTGGCCCCATTGGCAGAGCCGCAATATACGCAGACAGCTTTCATTAAATAGGTTCCTTAGGTGCACCGTCTTCCTTCGGCGCGCGGTAATCGGCAAAGACGCGTTCCGGCATTTTCCCCGACACGAGATCGTCGAAAATCTGCCGTGATCGCCCGCGTAGATACGGCGCCATCACCGAGATGATATGCAGGCTCGCTTGATGCAATTCCGCGCGAATCGTTTCCTGCTCGTTGTATTTGCGCGGGTTCATGACGAACTGGTACGATAGCCAGTACGTTGCGATCACCCCCCATATTGGTCGCGATAAGCTTGATTTCGGCGGGCGTTGCGACCATTTCCTGATCGGCTACGAGTGCCTCGCACAGCTGCTGCGCGAAGTTGACCTTGTGGGTGATGATCTGTTTGAAATGCTTTTCCAGCGTGCGGTTGCAGGCACGCAGATTGTTCAGGTCGCGATACAGAACCGGTACTGCCACAGGAAATCCGCCATGTACTGCAGGTACGACCACATCTCGTCAATCGTCGGACTATGGCCCTCGGGAAAACGCCGCCGCTTTTCGAGCTGCGCGAAGATGCTGTTGATGATGTCGTCTTTCTTTATTGCGGAAATGGTAGTACAGGTTACCTGGACTGATTTCCATCTCTTCGGCAATGGTGGTCGTAGTCACGTTCGGTTCCCCGATATCGTTGAACAGCTTTAGCGATAGTTCGAGTATCCGTTCACGGGTGCGGCGGGGAGGTTTTGCTTCCATGTCGTCCGGACCTGGTTGACCGGTTCCGGGTGAGGGCGACCGGGTGAGGCCTGCGTGACAATCTGAGCGACAGCGTCACGATCCCGGAATCGGTGGGTATCTTGGATATCGGATGATTATAAACGGCTGAGTAGGGGCCGGGTCTGGGCGAGGGAGGGGTGTTGGCGAGGCGCCGCGGCGCGTTAAATCTTGCTCAGGCGCGTTTAAAACAGCATCAGGGCCCAGCGCCACAGCAGCGGGCCGACAATCAGGCCCCATGTGAGCACGCACACCAACAGAGCGACCATGACCGCCGCGCTACCGAAATCCTTCGCCCGTTTGGAGAGTTCGTGCCGCTCTAGCGAAATTCGGTCAATAGCAGCTTCCACGCTCGAGTTCAGCAATTCCACCATCAGCATCAGCAGTACCGATGCCAGCAGCGCCGCGCGTTCAACCGGCGAGACCGGCACGAAGATGCCGCATGGCACCAGGATTGCCGCGAGCGTCAGCTCCTGACGGAACGAGCTTTCTTCGCAGATCGCCACGCGAAAACCGTTCAGCGAGTTTTTCATCGCGTGCCAGGCGCAGGTTACGCCGCGGTTGCCCTTGTAGGGATTGAACGGCAACGGAGCGAGCGGATCGTCGGCGCTCAAAGGTTCGCTGGGATGCGCCGTGGCCTCGATGTCGTCGTCTTCGTTGCTGAAGGGTTCCCGATGGATCAAGATCAGGGATTTCGCTTGCACTGAAGGTTTGGCTTTCACATTGCGCTTTTCTGAAACTTGCTGTTGTGTTGACGCACGTTTTGAATCACGCTCAAAGCCGCTCCGCGGCGCGGGGATGACTCGCGGATGACTTCTCGAGCGACCGCTGTGCAGAAATTACCAAGGGCGAGTCCGCCGGCGGCTTGTGCCTTCCGTGGCCGGTGGGTCTCGAACCGCACAGCGCGTTCTGACACCCGCCACATTGCGCCGGGAGCAACGCGGCATTCGATCATGCCGCTGTCCCGGCTAAAGCCAGATTACGCCGTTGCTTGCTTCTGCGTCGCGCCGCGAGTCGCAAGCGGTTTCAGATTCGACGCGGATTGCTCCGATGCCGCCCGCCACGAGAACTTCTCCGCCCACGCTTCGCGCATGTCTTCGTCGAGCACACCCGGACCATCGGTACCGAGCACATTGATCGGACCCATTACCGGGTACGCTGCGACCGGCGTGTCGCATGCCATTGCTTCGAGGAGCACGAGACGCACGAGACCGAAGGTGTCCGTGCGGCTGGGGAACACGAACACGTCAGCCGCCGCGTAGACCTTTCGCCAGCTCCGCTTTCGCTACCTTCCCCCCCCAAGAGCATACCAAGATAATTCGCGTTCGGATAGCGCGATTTCAGTTCGGCAAGCGCCGGGCCTTCACCTGCTACCCACTTTGATCCAGGCAGATCGAGCTTCAAGAAAGCCTCGACGTTCTTCTCGACCGCAACACGCCCGACATACAGAAAAATGGGCCGCGTCGTATTCAGGACCTTCGAGTCCATTGGTTGAAAGATATCCAGATCCACGCCGCGTGTCCACAGCACCACGTTCGTAAAACCGAACTTTTTGAGGTCGTTTTTGTTTTGACTACGGGCGTGGGCGCCATCACCGCTTGCGAGGGCTTGTGGAACCAGTGCAGGAACTTGTAGGTCGCCGAGAGCCGCGCCTGCACGTATTCGGAAGCGCGTGTGGTACGCGGTCGTGAACGGCACGGTCGTGAACGGCAGTTTGTTGCGCACCGCGAACGAGCGGGCGGTCATGCCGAGCGGACCTTCCGTTGCAATGTGCAGCGCATCCGGCGCAAATTCCTCTATGCGCTGAGCGACGCGGCGGCACGGCAGCAGCGACAGGCGAATCTCGGGATAAGTCGGGCACGCGACGGTCCTGAATTCGAGTGGCGTCAGCAATTCCACGCGATGTCCCAGCGCAGTCAGTTCGCGGCTGGTGCTTTTCAACGTGCGCACGACGCCATTGACTTGCGGCTCCCATGCGTCGGTAACGATCATGATTTTCATTCGATGGCCTCGATAAGTGAAAGCGCTCAGACGGTTGATCGGGCAGGTGATCAGCCGGTTGCCCCTGCTTTTTGCGAATAGTGTTCGCGCAGGACGGTCCAGTAAATGATCTTCAGCTCGCCTTCGAACGTCTCGACAAGCGCCGACAGGCTCTCGACCCAGTCGCCGTCGTTGCAGTACAGGACGCCGTCGATATCGCGAATTTTAGCTTTATGGGATGTGGCCGCAGACAACGCCGTCGCAGCCGCGGCGGCGCGCTTCGTCGGTCATCACGTGTTCGAACTGCGAGATGAAGTTCACCGCGTTCTTGACCTGATGTTTGAGGTATTGCGAGAGCGACCAGTAGTTCAGGCAGAAGCGGCTACGCACCCGGTTGAACCAGCGGTTGAGCAGCAGGATCAGCGTGTAGAGCGTGTCGCCGAGATAAGCGAGCCACTTCGCGTGCTGGATGACACCGTCGAAAAGATCGCCGTGCACGATCCACAGGCGCTTGCCTGCGAGCGTGGCGTGGTGTGGAAGGCTTCGCTGCGCACGTGGATGTTGCCGAAAGCGAGGTCGCAGAACTGGCGCGCAGCTTCGTCGTGATTGCCAGGAATGTAGACCACCTGCGTGCCTTTGCGGGCTTTGCGCAGCATTTTCTGGATTACGTCGTTGTGCGCTTGCGGCCAGAACCAGCCTTTGCGCAGTTGCCATCCGTCGATGATGTCGCCAACCAGGTACAAGTACTCGAAATCGTTGTGGTGGAGAAAATCGAGGAGATAGCGCGCCTGGCAGCCGCCGGAGCCGAAATGGATATCGGACAGCCAGATGGTGCGGTAGCGATGATCGGCGGGGCCGTCCTCGGAGTGGGCGGCTCGGAAATCGTCTGGGGAGCGTGGCTGGCGCCGGTGGAGCCAGGAGGAGGGGGTGGCGCGACGTTGGTGCGGAACGCGATGGCTTCTGCATCGCGGAGGGTAGTGCCTAGGAGGTGACTCGCAGACGATTTAGTGGCCATGGGCACGCGCAACGGGTTGCAGTGGGGCCATTGCGCCATGCGCACGTGACGGAGCCATGACAGTCACGAAAACTTTCCTATTACTAAGTTTTACTAAGTGTTGCGATACGGGTACAGCGGGTGCGAAGAACGAGAAAAACCGGGGGAATGGCGGCATCTTCGATGCGGTTTTCGTAACGCATCCAGAGCCGATGTAACGAGCCTCTCCGGCACTCGCTTGCCATGAGATCACGCGAGGCTTGCGAGCCGCCATCTTGTGTGCGATCAGACGTGTTGCACCTTGCGTGTCGAGGTGCATGGACAAAGAGCCGTGCACACAGCGAAGCCACGACTGCGCGACCCGCGGTTATCTCCAAGGTAAGTCAATCATGTGCGGATCGCTGCTGCCAGGATGTGTTCTATCGCCGCAAAAGTACATTGCCTGATGAACGCGTACGGGCCGTTTGTCGTGTTGGCATGGCCTATACTTCGTATTTACATTGGAATCCTATGCAAACAGATAAGTATAACAGTAGCGCCCGTCATTCGAATGTCGATGTGCAAAATATGCAACGAACCGGCGCCTCTCTACGGCGTCACCGACTTCAACAAGAGTTGCGAAGAGCGTCGTGGACGCCACCTGCCGTTCACCGGCGTGCCGGTCTATTACCACCGATGCGATGCCTGCGGCCTCATCTTCACCCGCGCGTTCGACCACTGGAGCAAAGCCGAGTATCTGCAACACATTTATAACGATGACTACGTGCTGGTCAACTCTGACTACATTGATTCACGGCCTGCCGGCAATGCCGCTTTCATTCTCGATTTCATCAAGAAAGGTCACCGGTTGAGATGTCTCGACTATGGCGGCGGCAATGGCACGCTCGCGTCGTTATTGCGCGAGGGCGGGGTGGACGAACATAGTTGGGACCCGATGGATGAAGAGGGCGTGCCACCATCCGGCTCATTCGATTTCATCAGCGCCTTCGAGTTTCTTGAGCACATGCCCGAACTGCTGGCGACGGTTCGAGAAGCGCTGGAGTTGTTGGGCGAGCGTGGGGTATTGTTGTTTTCCACGTTGACGATCGATCATGTATTGCCACGGGGAATGGACAACTGGTACATCGCGCCTCGCAACGGCCATATTACGCTTTACACGCGACGATCATTGCAGACTATGTTTGCGGGATTGGGTTATCGGATTCGTCACTTCAACGACAACCTACATATGGCGCTGAAGGAAGATTCGGTGTGGCTGATTTAAGCCCGAGGAGAGGATAGGGGAATGGTCAGGCGGACCTGCATGACGATTCGGATGCCTGAGGTATTCCTGTGCCGCTGCAATGAGCGGCGGCGTGGACCTGACGTAAGCTGCAGAACGCCGGCCTAAGCCCCCGGTGGTACCACGCCCACGATCCGCGTTCCAGCCAATCGGTCATGCAAAAACTGTCGCGCCGGGTCGAGCCAGACCGCGGCAGCCCACAGCACGATCCACACCGTGGTCACCACAAGCGTGGTCGGAACGGAAAGCTTGAGCAGCGGGTGCAATGCCAGCGGCGGCACGAACCACAACCACACAAACACATAGCGCGCGATGGCGCGTGCAGTCGAAACCGACGCTCCGTGCGCATCGACTACTTTCAGCCGCCAGGTTTTCATGGGCAGGGTTTGCCCGCCATGCGTCCAGAAGTAGACGAAATAAACCGCGAGCACGAACCCGATCCACGCCATCAAAATATTATGGTGGGTGAGCCCGTTGCGTTGTTGGGTGAGCGTACTGAACAAATACCCCCAATACCCGGCGATAAAAACGATCCCGAACAGGATAACGCCTTCGTAGAGCATCGTAGCCAGCCGGCGACACAGCCGGGGCGCGGTCAATCCGGAAGACTCGACAGATTCCAAAGAGGAGGCACTCACGGTTTTATGACCCGTTGAAAACGGACGGCGCCTGCTGCGGCGAAACGGGAATCTGTGTAGCCGGTACAAAGCTGGCGGCGCTGGGAATAGCGGGCGCAGGGCGCTCCGGCAGAACCCGACGCCCCGATTTCACCAACAGCCTCGGAAGCACGCGCATGTTCCCGGTCCGTCATCAGCCGGTCGATATCCTTGACTTCGGTTTTGCCGGAAGGTGGCGCGCTGACAACGGTCGGGCGGCGAGGGTGTTCGGTGGCGGCGAGTTTTTTCTTCTGATCTTCCGGGAGCTTTTGATATGCGTCCCAGGCGCGCTCCCGTTTCTCAACGGGGACGGACTTGGAAACCTGGTAATTTTCGCGGGCAACCTTACGCTGATCTGGCGTCATGTGGATCCACTCGGTCATGCGTTCATGAAGACGCTTTTGCGCATCGGGCAACATCTTCTTATATCGCGACGCGATCTTGATCCAATTACGCTTACGTTCCTCGCTGAACTGATCCCATTCCGAGGCAAACGGCGCAAGCGCGACCCGTTGAGCGTCGGTGAGCCGGGCCCAGGCCATGGGGCTTGGCGGGGAGGCGAGCGAAGAAAGCGGAGACAGGACTTCTTCCGCGCTCGCCCCGAGCGGGGCTGCGGCAGCGGGTATCGCCGAAGCGGATGAGTAAAAACGCGTATAGGTGGCGGCAAACGCGACAAGTCCCGCAATTGCGCATCCAAAGACAATCGCGAGGCCGCGCTTGTAACTCACCCGATGACTCCTTCAGTCTTAATGATTGCGCGTCAGGTACGCGTTGAAACCGTGATCGAGATAGGCGTCGAGCGGGAGATTGTCGCTGAGCATGGCTGCGTCGATATCGGCGAGTTCCGCAGTGCGCTGCTGGTCCTCCCAATAAGCGATGCCGGCCAATCCAATCACAAGTGCGAGCAGCGGCCATGCCAGCGCGAGGCGCGAGAAACGGCCGCGTTTACCCGCGTGACCCGACCCGGCGGTGCCCAGGGAGCCGGTCGCACCCACGCCGGCGAGCGAAGGCGCGAAAATCGGCGCCGCGACGGCGACTTTTTCCGGTTTCTTGCGTGCGATCGCCATCCGGCGAGCCGCCGCCAGCTTGTCGAGCAAAGCGGCGGGCAGCGAATTGATGTTTTCGTCGAGGAGCGCGCAGCGCACCTTCAGCGCGAACTCGGTTTCCTTGTGATCGAGAGCGTTGCTCATAGCGTGATTCCTTTCGCCTTCAGCGCGTGTGCCAGCGCGTGCGTGGCCCGCGAGCAATGTGTTTTTACGCTGCCTTCAGAGCAGCCCATTGCAGCGGCGGTTTCGGCGACATCCATATCCTCCCAGTAACGCATGAGAAAAGCTTCCCGTTGACGTGCTGGTAGTTTCTGGATCTCCGCGTCGATCAGGTTGAGTATCTGTTCACGCTCGAGCTGGCTTTCGCTGCTTTCCGAACCGACCATGCCGTCCTGTGATTCGAAGGTCTCGAGAGGGTCGAATTCGTCGTCGTCAGCGTTGCCGAACGAGGAAAACAGGCTTATCCATGTATTTCGGACCTTCTGCCGGCGAAAGTAGTCGTGTGTTGCATTTTGTAGGATACGCTGAAACAAAAGGGGCAACTCGGGCTGAGACCGGTCACCGTATTTTTCGGCGAGCTTGATCATCGCATCCTGAACGATGTCGAGCGCCGCATCGTCGTCGCGTAAGGTGTACACCGTCTGCTTAAACGCGCGTCTTTCGACGCCCGCCAGAAAATCGGCGAGTTCCTTGTCTGATGCCATCCGTGAGGCCCGGCGCAACGAGCGTGCGTCGATAAGGGTTGTGAGAGGTTTAAAACCTGCGGATGCTAGCAAACTTTTGAGTGAACAGCGAGGAAATGCGCCGCCGTTACAGCCTGAAACACAGAGTTTTCTTCAGTATTTAGGATAAGTCCGAGCCTTTAAGGCCCGATTCCGGCGCGTTTCAAGGCGGTATTGCGCAATTTTTGCTTGACGAACTTTGTAGCCCCGGGCTATCGTTTCCTACTAGCATCATAAAGTGAACTGTCTCTTTGAGGCGAGCTAAGCCCGCTTCCCAGTGGTAGACGCGCCGCTGCTTGAACCCGAGCCATAAGCCCGGCAGAGAGCACCCAATCAATTTTTTGCCGAAAATTTGAAAGGTGAATGTATCAATATGCTCAGCGCGGAATTCTCCACGTCGGATACGACTCCCCCCTCGAAGCTGAATCCATTGGCGGCACCGTGCTCATGCGCGTGCTTGCTGACGAAAAAGTCGAGTTCATTTGGGGCTATCCCGGCGGCTCGTTACTCTATATCTACGACGAGTTGTACAAGCAGGACGAGATCCAGCACATTCTCGTACGCCACGAACAGGCCGCGGTTCATGCCGCCGACGCCTACGCGCGCTCCACGGGTAATGTCGGCGTGTGCCTAGTGACCTCCGGCCCCGGCGTCACCAATGCGGTGACCGGCATTGCCACCGCCTACATGGATTCCATCCCGCTCGTCATTATCAGCGGCCAGGTTCCTACCGCGGCAATCGGCCAGGATGCGTTCCAGGAGTGCGACACGGTCGGCATCACGCGTCCCTGCGTCAAACACAATTTCTTCGTCAAAGACGAGTGCGACCTCGCCGCGACCATCAAGAAAGCGTTTTATATCGCCCGTACGGGACGTCCCGGCCCGGTGCTGATCGACATTCCGAAAGACGTGTCGAAGACGCCGTGCAAGTACGAACCGCTCAAGACGGTGTCGCTCCGCTCGTACAATCCAGTGACCAAAGGCCATTCCGGCCAGATCCGCAAGGCCGTGCAGTTGCTGCTCTCGGCGAAGCGTCCGTAATTTATACGGGCGGCGGCATCATTTTGGCGAATGCGGCGCGTGAGTTGAACCAGTTCGCCGACCTGCTCGGTTATCCGGTGACGAACACATTGATGGGTTTGGGCGGTTATCGCGCGGACAACAAGAAATTCCTTGGTATGCTCGGCATGCACGGCACGTACGAAGCCAACATGGCCATGCAGCACTGCGACGTGCTGATCGCAATCGGCGCGCGTTTCAACGACCGTGTGATCGGCGATCCGGAGCATTTCGCGTCGCATGCGAAGAAGATCATTCACATCGACATCGATCCGTCGTCCATTTCTAAGCGCGTGAAAGTCGATATCCCCATTGTTGGCGACGTGAAGGAAGTGCTGAAGGAGTTGATCGAACAGCTGCAGACGGCAGAACACGGTCCGGACACCGCGGCGCTGGCCGACTGGTGGAAAGACATTGAAGCGTGGCGCTCGAAGGACTGCCTCAAGTTCGACCGCGAAAGCGAGGTTATCAAGCCCCAGTACGTGGTTGAAAAGGCATGGGAACTGACCGACGGCGAAGCGTTCGTCTGTTCAGACGTTGGTCAGCATCAAATGTGGGCAGCGCAGTTCTACCGCTTCAACAAGCCGCGCCGATGGATCAATTCGGGTGGTCTCGGCACCATGGGCGTCGGCCTGCCGGCAGCCATGGGCGTGAAGATGGCGTACCCGGACGACGAGGTGTTGTGCATTACGGGCGAAGGCTCGATTCAGATGTGCATCCAGGAATTGTCGACGTGCAAGCAGTACAACACGCCGATCAAGATCATCTCGCTCAACAACCGCTATCTCGGCATGGTTCGCCAGTGGCAGCAGATCGAATACAAGAAGCGTTATTCCAGTTCGTACATGGACGCGCTGCCTGACTTCGTGAAGCTGGCTGAGGCTTATGGTCACGTGGGCATGCGTATCGAGCACACGCGCGACGTCGAACCGGCGCTGAAAGAAGCACTGTGCCTGAAGGATCGCACGGTGTTCCTCGACTTCCAGACAGATCCCACCGAAAACGTATTTCCGATGGTCCAGGCAGGTAAGGGCATCACGGAAATGCTGCTCGGATCGGAAGATCTATAACGGCTGTTTTCCCAAGCGCTGCTCGCGCGCGCCCGTCTCCACAAAAGACGATCATGACGCGTGAGTTTTGCGGGAACACGCTTTTCTACTGGATAAATCAGGAACGCAATCGTCATGAGACATATTATTTCCGTGCTGCTGGAAAACGAACCGGGTGCGTTATCGCGTGTCGTCGGCCTCTTTTCCGCACGCGGCTACAACATTGAAACCTTGACGGTGACGCCGACCGAAGACAGTTCGCTTTCGCGGCTGACCATCGTTTCCATTGGCTCGGATGACGTGATCGAACAGATCACAAAGTACCTGAACCGCCTGATCGAGGTGGTGAAAGTGGTCGACCTGACAGAGGGCGCCCACATCGAGCGCGAGCTGATGCTGATCAAGGTGAGGGCGGTCGGTAAGGAACGGGAAGAGATGAAACGGATGGCGGACATCTTCCGCGGCCGCATCATCGACGTCACCGAAAAAAGCTACACGATGGAACTGACGGGCGCGAGCGATAAGCTTGACGCATTTATTCAGGGGCTGGACGCAACGGCGATTCTCGAGACCGTGCGCACAGACAGTTCCGGCATTGGCCGGGGGGAGCGAATACTGAAGGTCTGAGAGCGGCTGAACAACGCGAACGTTATTTGGCACCCAATTTCACAAATTAAATTCAAGTAAAGGAACCACCATGAAAGTTTTCTACGACAAAGACGCCGATCTCTCCCTCATCAAGGGCAAGCAAGTCACGATCATCGGCTATGGCTCGCAAGGCCATGCACACGCGCTGAACCTGAAGGACAGCAACGTAAACGTGACGGTCGGCCTGCGCAAGAACGGCGCATCGTGGAGCAAGGCTGAAAAGGCCGGACTGAAGGTCAAGGAAGTGGCCGAAGCCGTGAAGGGCGCGGACGTGGTCATGATGCTGCTGCCGGACGAGCAGATCGCCAAAGTCTACAAGAACGAAGTGCACGATAACGCCAAGGAAGGCGCTGCGCTGGCATTCGCGCACGGTTTCAACGTGCACTACGGCCAGGTCATTCCGCGTGCCGACCTCGACGTGATCATGATTGCCCCGAAGGCGCCGGGTCACACGGTGCGTGGCACGTACGCCCAAAGCGGCGGTGTTCCCCACCTGATCGCAGTGGCACAAGACAAATCGGGCGCAGCGCGCGACGTGGCGTTGTCGTATGCGGTGGCTAACGGCGGCGGCCGTGCCGGCATTATCGAAACGAATTTCCGCGAAGAAACGGAAACCGACTTGTTCGGCGAGCAAGCTGTGCTGTGCGGCGGTACGGTCGACCTGATCAAGGCCGGCTTCGAAACGCTGGTGGAAGCAGGCTACGCGCCGGAAATGGCTTACTTCGAATGCCTGCACGAACTGAAGCTGATCGTTGACCTGATCTATGAAGGTGGTATTGCCAACATGAACTACTCGATCTCGAACAACGCCGAATACGGCGAATATGTGACGGGTCCGAAAATCGTGACGGCGGAAACGAAGAAGGCAATGAAGCAGGTGCTGACAGACATCCAGACCGGCGAGTACGCAAAGAGTTTCATCATCGAAAACAAGGCTGGCGCGCCGACGCTGCAATCGCGTCGCCGCCTGACGGCTGAGCACCAGATCGAAACGGTCGGTGCCAAGCTGCGCGCGATGATGCCGTGGGTTGCGGCAAACAAGCTGGTGGACCAGTCGAAGAACTAAAAAAGCTGAACGACCGGCCTGGTGTGCCGGTCCTAGTGAAGACCGCAAGCCGTCCGGTGTCGCTTGGCGCCGGACGGCTTTTGCTATCCTACGGGTTTACTAAAAACATAAAACTCGTTCATGAACTATCCACATCCGATCATCGCGCGTGAAGGCTGGCCGTTTATTGCCATTGCAGCTGTCATTGCCGTGTTGATCCAGGCCATCGGCGGCTTTGGTTTTGCCTGGCCGTTCTGGCTATTGACGATCTTCGTCGTCCAGTTTTTCCGTGACCCGGCGCGGCCGATTCCCGTTCAGGCGAACGCCGTGCTGTGTCCCGCCGACGGCCGTATCGTCGCCGTGGAAACCGCTCACGATCCCTACGCGGGCCGCGAAGCGCTGAAGATCAGCGTGTTCATGAACGTGTTCAATGTCCATTCGCAGTGCTCGCCGGTAGATGGCGCCATCAGCAAGGTAGAGTACTTTCCGGGTTCGTATCTCAATGCTGGCGTTGACAAGGCCTCGACCGAGAACGAACGCAATGCGATCGTGATCCAGACCGCGGCGGGGCATACGGTGACCTCGGTGCAGATCGCCGGACTGATTGCGCGGCGTATCTTGTGTTATGTCCATGTGGGCGAGCCGCTTAACCGCGGCCAGCGTTATGGTTTCATCCGCTTCGGATCGCGGGTCGATGTGTATTTGCCGGTGGGCAGCCGTCCGCGGGTGGCGATTGGCGAGAAGGTGTCGGCCTCGTCTACTATCCTTGCCGAGTTCGCAGAGTAATCAGCCGGAGCATTGGCACAAGTAAAGCGGTAAAACCAGGCTGCACAACGGAGGACTCGATGGCAGCACTCAAACCGCGCTGGACGCGAAGCACGACAACTCCCCCGCGGGCCTTTCGCCGCAACAAGGCGACGCAGGACATCGGCGTGCTGGAAACGCGGCGTGCGAAGCGGCAACAGTTTTTGAGGAAGCGCGGCATTTATTTGCTGCCCAACGCGTTCACCACGGCCGCGTTGTTCTGCGGCTTTTTCGCGGTCGTGCAGGCCATGAACCTGCGTTTCGAGATCGCGGCCATAGCAATCTTTACGGCAATGGTGCTGGATGGCATGGACGGCCGTGTCGCGCGCATGACGCATACGCAGAGTGCGTTCGGCGAGCAGTTCGACAGCCTTTCCGACATGGTTTCGTTCGGCGTCGCGCCGGCGCTGGTGATGTACGAATGGGTCCTGAAGGACCTGGGTCGCTGGGGCTGGCTCGCGGCATTCGTCTATTGCTCGGGTGCGGCATTGCGTCTCGCGCGCTTCAATACGAACGTAGGCGTAGTGGACAAACGCTACTTTCAGGGCCTGCCGAGCCCGGCAGCGGCGGCGTTGATTGCGGGTTTCGTGTGGCTTGCCACCGATAACCGCGTGTCGCTGAAGCTGGTCTGGCTGCCGTGGGTGGCGTTTGCGCTGACCATCTATGCCGGTGTCACCATGGTGTCGAACGCGCCGTTCTACAGCGGCAAGGCGCTCGACGTGCGGTTCCGTGTCCCGTTCGCCGGTGTGTTGCTGGTGGTGGTGGCGTTCGTGCTGGTATCGTCGGATCCGCCTTTGATGTTGTTCGGCTTGTTCGTGTTGTACGGTTTTTCCGGGTACGCGTGGTGGGGGTACATGGCCATGCGCGGCCGGCCGAATCCGGCCAGATCGTCTGAAAAACCGCATTGAAAGCAGAGTGCGCATTGGCTTGAACCCGCTGCGCGCTGTTTGCTTTTGGGGGCCTCATGGGGCAAAAACAGGCGGGTGACATTAATCGGATTGATCGGAAAGCCCAATTGCACGCTCCCAAAAATCTCGTTATAGTCTGCAAGTGATTTTTTCCGCCCATCCCCTCTCGTCTTTCTCTCGTCTTTCCTAGCTGGTGCGCCGCTACGCGCACTACCGCTACTAGCTTAGCGCGCCTGCCGCGCTAAGCTTCCCGGCTCCAGTCTGCTCGTCCGTGGTTTTCGACGCCAGCGGTGGCGCGAACACCCAGATTCCGTATTGTTTTCCCCCACCGTTTTCAAAGCTCTAAAATTCCCCACTGGAGCCCGACATGGCAGACAAACTGATCATTTTCGACACGACCTTGCGCGATGGCGAGCACTCCCCCGGCGCGTCGATGACAAAGGAAGAGAAGATCCGGATCGCGAAGGCGCTCGAACGGATGAAGGTCGATGTGATCGAGGCAGGCTTCGCTGCCAGCTCGAACGGCGATTTTGACGCGATCCACACCATTGCCGGCTTGGTCAAGGACAGCACGATCTGCTCGCTCGCCCGCGCCAACGATAAAGACATCCAGCGCGCTGTCGACGCCCTGAAGCTCGCCGATCACTTCCTCATCCATACGTTCATTGCCACGTCGGCGCTGCATATGGAAAAGAAGCTGCGCATGAGCGCGGATCAGGTCTACGAACGAACAGGCGCGTCTCGCCGTGCGTTTCGCGCGCAAGTTCACCGACGACGTTGAATTCTCGCCGGAAGACGGCAGCCGTTCGGATCTCGATTTCCTGTGCCGGGTGCTGGAAGCGGTGATCGCCGAAGGCGCGACCATCATCAATATCCCCGATACCGTTGGCTACGCCGTGCCGGAAGGCTACGGCAACCTGATCAAGACTATCCGCGAACGCGTGCCGAATTCGGACAAGGCGGTTTGGTCCGTGCATTGCCACGATGACCTCGGCATGGCGGTGGCTAATTCGCGGCCGGCGTGCATATCGGCGGCGCGCGTCAGATTGAATGCACCATCAACGGTCTGGGCGAGCGCGCGGGCAACACGGCGCTGGAAGAAGTCGTGATGGCGATGAAAACGCGCAAGGATTATTACGGGCTGGAACTTGGTATCGATACAACGCATATCGTGCCGACCTCGAAGCTCGTCTCGCAGATCACTGGTTTTGTCGTGCAGCCGAACAAGGCTGTTGTGGGCGCGAACGCGTTTGCGCACGCTTCCGGAATTCACCAGGATGGCGTGCTCAAAGCGCGCGATACCTACGAAATCATGCGCGCCGAAGACGTGGGCTGGTCGACCAACAAGATCGTGCTCGGCAAGTTGTCCGGCCGCAACGCGTTCAAGCAACGCCTGGAAGATCTGGGTGTGACGCTGGAATCGGAAACGGATGTGAACGCCGCGTTCGTGCGCTTCAAGGAACTCGCCGATCGTAAATCCGAGATCTTCGATGAAGACATCATGGCGATCATCTCCGAAGAATCCGCGGAAGCCCAGGCTAAGGAAACGTTCCGCTTCGTGTTGCTGGCTCAGCACTCGGAAACGGGCGAGCAGCCCGCATGCACACGTGGTGTTTGCCGTCGACGGTATTGAAGTGCAGGGTGAATCGCGTGGCAAGGTCCGGTCGATGCCACGCTGCATGCGATCGAATCGAAGGTGACGAGCGGCGCTGAGCTGGTGCTGTATTCGGTGAATGCCATTACCACCGGTACGCAGGCTCAGGGCGAAGTGACCATGCGTTTGTCGAAGAGCGGCCGGATTGTGAATGGCGTGGGCACGGATCCGGATATCGTGGCGGCGTCGGCGAAGGCTTATCTTGCGGCGCTTAACAAGCTGCATTCGAAGGTCGAGAAGCTGAATCCGCGGCTTTCCTGAATTGATTCATTGCACTTTCACTTGATGGACGCCCGTCTAAAGAACGCCAAACGTTGCTGCAAACTTGGCCGTTCCCGCGCCACGTGCTCAAGCTGGCGGCATTCCACATGAATGCCGCGTTTGGGCGCATCGACGACGAATTTATCGATTAGTTCGCGCACGTCAGGATCCACGAAATCGGCACGGCTTGCGTCCACGATTACCGTTGCGTTGTCCGGAATTTGCCTCAGGTGATGCTTGAGCGACACCTTGCCGAGAAACGATACGTCCTTGCGAAACGACAGCAGGAAAGTGGTCGTCATGCTGCGCGATGGCGATAGGCCGCTGTAGATTCGCGTGAATCGCGAGCTCGATACTGCACGCAATACCCAGCAGGATGCCGATCAGCAGATCAGTCATCAGCACGCCCACGATCGTCACGATGAACGGCGCAAAGCGTTCGAATCCCCTGCTTCGCAACCGCCGCGAACAACGAAGGTTTCGCAAGCTTGAGTCCTGTGAAAATCAGGATCGCGGCGAGACAGGCCGGTAGAATCAGGTTGATCACGGCAGTCAGCGCCAACACACTCGCGAGCAGTAGGACGCCATGCACAACGGCAGAGCACCGGCTCTGCGCGCCCGCATGCACATTGGCAGAGCTACGGACGATGACCGAGGTAATCGGCAACGCGCCGATCACGCCCGCCATCATGTTGCCGATACCCTGCGCCTTGAGTTCCCGATCCGGGTGAGCAGAACGCTTCTTCGGGTCGATCTGCTCAACGGCTTCGAGGCTCAACAAGGTCTCCAGGCTTGCGACGATGGCAAGCGTCATCGCGAGGCGCCAGACATCGGAATTGATGAGTTATCCGAAGTCAGGCTAGGCGAACGCGGCGTTCAATGCAGCAAGCGAAGCGAGTGACGGCAGCAACACGCGATGCTCCGCCGGCGGCGCGAAGCCTGGCGCGGCGAAGTCCAGCACCAGTGTGATCGCAATGCCGAGCATGACCACCGCCAGCGGCGTGGGCAACGCGCGCACCAGCGTAAAGCGGCGTATCGCTTTCGTTTCCCAGGCCGCTAGTATTGCGAGGCAGAGCACGGCGACGGCGCACGCAGCGAGCGACATCGCGCCGAACGGCGTATCGAACGTGCCCGGGGTTTGCGTGGCAACGTGAGCGCCGCCGTTGGCAAAACCGGCCGCAAGCGGTATCTGCTTGATGATCAGCAACAAGCCGATAGCCGCAAGCATGCTCTTGATGACCGACGACGGTACATAAGCGGCGAAGCGCCTGGCCTTCAGCATGCCGAAGCCGAACTGGATCATGCCCGCGAGCATGACCGCCATCAGGAAGGTCGAAAAACTCCCGAGCTTGTTGGCAATGCCATCCACAACGATGACGACCAGTTCAGCCGCCAGCCCGCTTACGCTCAGGTGCGAGCCGCTCAGCAGAGCGACGATCAGTCCGCCGATAATGCCGGACAGCAAGCCGGCAAACGGCTCGACGCCAGACGCATTGGCGATGCCGATACACAGCGGCATTGCGACAAGAAAGGCGACGGTGCCCGCGAACAGATCACGCGGGAAAGTTGCAAACGTTTCACGTAGAGTCATGGGCTTTTTCGGGCGTGAGTTAGTCCGTGCGATGCCCGGAAGGCATCGCACGGTGAAGGGTTGAAACGTGGGATTGGAACGGCTAGTTGCTGGAGATTTCGATCACCCGCTGGGCTGCGCTAGGCGCCGGCATGGGTTCTGCCGATTTTGCCATTTCTGCCGCTGCAATTGATGGGGCGGCAGCCTCGCCCCCAGTGTCGGCATCGGCGGGGTCACCGGACGAAAGCACCTTATACGGCCATCGCGCAGACCGAAGATCCAGCCATGAACGCGCGGCGGCGTTCGGCGTCACGCACGATGGGTGTACCGGTAGCGCACGCACTTGTTGAAGCGCGCTCAGTTCCGCCAGCCGGTCGATGCGTGAATCCAACGTGCTGATCGCGTCGAGTTCACCGCTGTGATCACGCGCCAGCGCACACAGCAGGGCAATGCGCCGGTTCACGTGGGGCAGGGCGTCGGACAACGGCAGCAACGACGCTCGGACGCCGCCACAGCCGTACTGTCTGCACACGATCACGTTGTCCACTTTCAGCACGCTCACCGCGTATTCGAGGACGCTCATGGGTTGTCGTCGTCGGGTGAAAAGAGGTTCACGATGTTGCGATGGACGAATAAATCTCCGGGCTTCGAGCGCGTGATGGTTTCGGCTGGCACGCGCCTGTCCGAGCATCCAAGCCAGAGTACGGTCGGACTTTGGCCCTGGGCCAGGGTTTCGAAGAAATCCGGGTCGCTGGCGGCAATTTCAGCCGCCCAGCCGACATTTTCAACCGTAAGCGATCCGCGAACGACGCCCCTCGGAGCATGTTTCGGGGACGTGCAGAGCGTGGTAGCGGCGGCAGGATGGGG
>CALNPU010000065.1 GCA_940588625.1 uncultured Caballeronia sp. | reverse complement strand
GGAAAGGCATGCGCCGTTTGGCCGACATGCAGCCAAGCTTCAGTCTTGCATGCAATAGATATGCTTAACCGAAAGCTCGCGGATGCGTATATAACCGATCCGTCCTTGGAATCAGGAGCATGATCGACCCATGCATTCGACAGCGGAACATCATTGGACCGTAGCCGGCGCGGTCTCGCCGGCCGAACGGGATTTGCACGGCAACTGTAAAGGAGGTCCGTGGCGCAACGCCGTCTGTGGACTTCAACGAACGAACCAGCGTCCCGATCACACTTGCATTCGCCAGCCAGGGGATCGAGGGCGAGCGATAGCGAAGTCCGGCATAAGGCGTTTTCGAGTCGTCTTCCGCCAGCACCGACAACCCGGTATTCCAAAGCGACACCTCGGCTTCCCCGAAGGCGCCGTTTAGCCGGTCACCCTGGCCGTAACCGGCACTCAGTGCAAGCGGCCCGAATGTCTGTGATACCACGCCATACTTTGAGCGAAAGTAATGGGTTTGGTCCCCGATGTCGGTGATGCCGAATGCAATAGTTGGTTGATATTTGAAGAAAATCGGTATCTGGACTTTCGCGTTCGCCATTAAGTGGCGAAAGACAAAATGCTCCTCGCCGGTGAATTGGACGTGCGAATTGTCTGGGTAGTTCGCCAGGCCGCCGGTTATTTTCACATACGGAAAAAGCCCGATGCCGGCCCAGTAAACCTGTGAGCCGGTGGCGGACTCCCCGTACCGGGGATCGATATAGTCATTACCCTGCGCTTCGAAGGTGCCTTGCGGCAAAACGAAAGCCGATGGAATCGTCAAGCCGCCTGACTGGCCCAGAGACGAAAGTGTTGGATCAACCGCATACGCTGACGTGGAAAATGCGAGTACGACTCCAAGAACATGAACCTCCCGAATGAGACGGCGCTGGTCGCGTTGTCTTCTTTTATACATGTAACCCAACGTCAGAGCCGTGCATCGATTTGATCCGACATAACCTTGACACCTTTCGCCAACGGGGACGAGATGGAAAGCGCAGCGCGTCAGTGCAGGGAAAGCAAAAAACCTACTCGCCCAGTTGTGGGCGAGTAGATGAACTGAGGTAATATCGCTCGACCGACAGACAAATCTATGAGTTTTACGTGATCGTCGAATGCGACGAAAGGTCCTTACACAAGAAGGCAAGCTTTTGACGCTTTTGAGCAGATCGCGCGCGAAGCGCACTTTTGGGTGACGGCTAATATTTCGCTTACAAAAAAAAAGACGTTTCGGCTGTCTGGGGAAGTACCGAAACTTGAGAGAATGCTATCTTAGAGCGGCTCATGATTACGCTTCGGACATTTTCATAGCAATTGCCACCGGGATACGTACAGCAGTCCTTAAAACCAATCGCGCTTGTACCCTGTGCATTGTGGTGCCACGTCACGGCATCAACCTGCGCTCCAATTCCAATCTCGCAATCAGTCGTTGCAGCACATTTTCAGTATGGCCTGGCAGCGATAGAAACTTGAAACCAAGAATGAAGCGTGAGCTCCCAGCGATACCATTGAGCTCGCGATGGGACACGAACTGGATATCAAGCGAGATAGGACTCTGACAGGTGAAGTGAAGTTGGGCGTCGCGCACAACACTGCCTGTCTCAAGGTTGCCGAGGTGATCATCCGCCATGCGTAGTGCAACTTCACTAAGCGACAGGTCAACAATTTCTGCACGGAAGCGCTCGCAGCTTGCTAACGAGCCGCTGCAAAGGTAAGGATCCGGTACGGGCGTCTGAACCCGGAAATACTCGCGTCTTTGCCGGCAAAGCAAGACCGACTGAAACCTCGACTGGAAGACTGGTTTCTCTTCGAAGACAATAGATTGCACGCCCCCGACCGGGAATTCCATCCGGATGCCGCGTGTCGTTGCGCGGAAAATCCAAGGGTCTGCATCGAGTGCCGCTTCGTACTCTATTTGATTAGTATTCCAATAAGATATAAACGTCCGTGCCGCGATATCTACATCCAGAATGCGCGTGATGGCGTGCCAATCCGAAAATTTAGCAGTCAGACTGTCGAGTCGATGGTAAAGACTACGCAGCAATCCGCCGATCTCAAGTGGACTGCTTATACAACCGTCGTTCCGACCATCACTTTCGGGCGTCATCCTCTACTAGAAGATCCGCGCCATCAGATCTGCTGGATCTGATGGCGCATTTCGCAAAGGAGGTCACTGCGATTGAAAAATTTTCGATTTGCACTGCTGTCAACTGGCTGATCAACACCGCAGTTTCATCGGACATGCCGAACAGCTGCCCACCCTTGATATCGCCTTCCCTCAACGCGCGTTGCGCAAGCAGCAAATAGGACCGGTTGAATTCCGATATTTCCCGCAGCATGCTGGTGTTTTCTTTAAGCACTGCTCACTCTAGATGAGAGTTTTCGTCAATTTTCGACATCGAAGGGTAATCCAGGGCTAGTGCTTTAGTCCGACATAAACTTGGTATTTTTTGCCAGACGCAGGTGCGCTGGTAAAGTTGTCCTGTACGCTGCTCATCGACAAACGGGTCAGCCACTTCGAAATCCGAAAAGAGCGAGATGGCGTTCAGCGACAAGTTTTTGACCAACCTTGTTGCGCATGTGCAGCGATGATGCATGCAAAGAGTGGTCAATAGGTACTTGTAGTGTTCGAGTTTGGCGATAGACGATCCGGATCCGTCAAGAAGCTCCGCGACAGCACGTGCGGCTTACGATGTAGAGTGGGCATGCAAAACTACACCGAGGATGTATTACCAGCATCAGGATCCCAGGAATACGCATCGTCCCACGCTCGGTATCCGCATTGTCGCGGGGGGAGTTTCCTGTTGTTGGCGTTCAGGTAAGGATCAGAACTTCGATTTGGAATCGACACGGGCAAGTCGGAGCTAGTTACCTGGCCGCGCCAGGAAAACACGCAATCAGCAATTTGATTCTCTGATACTAGTTTGTAGCTATCGGCTTAGCGAGCATAGACACGCGCAAGTACGATTTGCAGGGAGAAACGGGGTAAAGGGATTTCTGGCGCGTCTTTGCGATGTCGTGTTGATCATGGCGGGAGGAGCTACTGTAGCTGACCGGTTGACTTTCGGAACCGTCATTCCGCATCGGCTTTCACACGTTGTATTCGTCGCTATTGCTCTTGCCCTAGCGGCCAACGTGTTTCCCGCCTTCGGGATTTATCGATCATGGAGGGGGCGTTCAATGCCCCAGTTGGCAATTCGTCTGGTACTCGCATGGGCGGTGGTGCAGGCCGCAGGAAGTGTCTTGATTCTGGGGCTGGACAGGTTGGCTACCGTCCCGTTGACCTGGATGTTGTAATGGATCGGACTGACGGGGGTTGGTTTTGTCGCCGTGCGGATGTTGATTTACGCCACGCTGGGTTGCTTCAGGCAGGCGGGGGTAGAAGTTCGGCCCGTCGCTGTGGTGGGCTGCGGCGACCACTATCACCGGATAGTGAGCGACATTGAAGCGAATGCCGCGTCGAGGTTTCGAATTGTAGCGAAACTGGATTGGAGATTTGGTGAGGCTCCCGAGGCGCCGCGATCATCCGCGCCAGTGTTCCACCACCAGTTGGATGCGCTGGCGGCGCACGTGCGGGAGACTGCTATAGGAGAGCTATAGGAGAGCTGTGGCTTGCTTTGCCTTTGTCGGAAGAGCGGCTTATGCGCCGATGTGTCGAGCTATTTCGCGATACGCTCGTGAACATTCGCTTCCTCCCCGATGTTCAGGGACTTTCGGTCAATCGCGGTGGAGTCTTGAACCTGTTCGGCGCACCGGCAATCAGCCTGTCTGCGTTGTCCATGAGCCGAGATGCAATGACCGAGAAGGAGACATTCGATCAGCTCTTCGCGGCTTTTGTCCTGCTAGTCATATCGCCCGTTCTGGTTGCCATTGCGATCACGATCAAGCTTTCTTCGCGAGGGCCGGTGCTATTCAGGCAGAAGCGCAAGGGACTTGATGGACGAGTGTTCACCATCTACAAGTTTCGCACGATGCGTCCTCACGGCCAGGCGGACGGCGTAGTGCAGCAAGCAACACGCAATGACCCGCGCGTCACTGCGGTCGGGCGGTTTCTTCGCCGGACGAACCTTGACGAACTAACGCAGTTTTTCAACGTTCTGCGAGGTGATATGTCCGTGGTGGGACCGCGCCCACATGCTCTCGGGCACGACGAGTTATACAGACCGTTGATTGAGGGATACCTCCACCGATATCGCGCGAAGCCGGGCATTACCGGCTGGGCGCAGGTAAATGGGTTCAGAGGGGAAACGGACAAGATCGAGAAGATGATCGCTCGCGTTGAGCACGATCTTTACTACCTACAACACTGGTCGTTCGCGCTCGATATGCGCATTGTGCTCGCAACAGTGTTGAAGGGGGTTACTCACAGTACGGCCTATTGATGCGCATGAACCGTTTGTCAGATTCCCGTTAAACGGGCGCAGGCGGTCGCGCCATGGCGAAAAATAATGGTTGAGCGTTAGAACAATATATAAACAGGATTGCTAATAGTTACTTATGGTTCTTGTGACTGAGGGTGCCGGGTTTATCGGTGGAAATTTTGTTCTCGACTGGATGCAGGGTTATGACGAAACCATTGTGAACGTCGACAAGCTGACTTACGCCGGCAACCTTGCAACGCTGGATTCACTGCGAGGCAGCTGGAACCATTTTTTGTGCGCGCGGATATTTGCGACTGTGCCGCGATAGACGCCCTACTGGCCGAGCACAGACCTCGCGCGATTCTGCACTTTGCTGCGGAAAGCCATGTGGATCGCCCGATCCATGGTCCCGCAGATTTCGTGCAGACGAACGTCATAGGTACCTTCACGCTGCTCGAAGCAACGCGAGCTTACTGGAGCGCATTACCCGATGACATGAAGCACGCGTTCCGCTTTCTGCATGTCTCCACCGATGAGGTTTATGGCTCGCTCTCTGCGACTGATCCGCAGTTCTCGGAGACCACGGCTTACGCACCGAATAGTCCCTATTCGGCGACCAAAGCCGGGTCGGACCATCTGGTGCGTGCGTATCACCACACCTATGATGGCTTGCCGGTTCCGACGACGAACTGTTCCAACAATTACGGGCCGTATCAATTTCCCGAAAAACTGGTTCCGCTAGTAATCGGTAACACCATCGCGGGCAAGACATTGCCGGTGTATGGAGACGGTAAGAACGTACGCGATTGGTTGTATGTCGAGGATCACTGCAGCGCGATTCGCGAAGTGCTCTTGCGCGGGGAGCTGGGCGAAACCTACACCGTTGGTGGCTGGAATGAAAAGACCAACCTCGAAGTGGTGCATACGCTGTGTGATCTTCTGGATCAACTCAAGCCTCGTGCTAGCAGCTCGTACCGCGAGCAAATCACGTACGTTAAGGACCGCCCGGGACATGATCGCCGCGCTATGCAATCGATACATGCAAGCTCGAGCGAGGGCTCGGCTGGAAGCCGGCAGACACATTCGAGACCGGAATGAAGAAGACTGTGCGGTGGTATCTGAATAATCAGACGTGGTCAGACGATGTGGCCTCGGGCGACTATAGGCAGTGGGTTGAAACGAACTACGTGCAGCGCGAACAGACGATATCAGACTAGTTATGGCATGCAAAGGAATTATTCTCGCAGGCGGTTCGGGCATGCAGCTTTATCCAATCACACATGTGGTATCGAAGCAGTTGCTGCCCGTGTACGACAAGCCGATGATCTGTTACCCCCTATCGACCTTGATGGTTGCCGGCATTGATTATCTCGACACCGCAGGACACCCCGCGCTTCGAGGCCATGCTCGGTGACGGTAGCCAATGGGGCATGAATATCAGCTACGCGGTGCAGCCGTCGCCGGATGGACTGGCTCAGGCATTTGTCATCGGACACAGTTTTATTGGCGCCGATCCCTCGACACTGATCCTTGGTGACAACCTGTTCTACGGGCACGACCTCGCGAAGCAACTGGCTAACGCGCGGATTCGCGCACCGATGGTGCGACGGTCTTCGCGTACCACGTGCATGATCCGGAGCGCTATGGGGTGGTCGAATTCGACCGGGATTTCCGTGGTGGTCGATCAAGGAAAAGCCCAAGCCACGTTCGAACTAGGCAGTGACCGGGCTGTATTTCTACGACAACAACGTCTGCCATATCGCCGCGGACATCAAGCCGTCCGCTCGCGGCGAGTTTGAGATCACGGACATCAACGCGCGCTATCTGGAAGACCAGAAGCTGAACGTCGAGATTAGGGTCGCGACTACGCGTGGCTTGATACGGGAACGCACGACTCGCTCATCTAAGCCGCAACGTTTATTGCGACCTTGCAAAAGCGCCAGGGACTGGTCGTCGCTTGCCCGGAAGAGATCGCTTACCGTCAGCATTGGATCGATGACGAACAGTTACTGAGGCTTGCTACACCGCTCGCGAAGAACGCGTACGGCAATACCTGCTTAACCTTTCTACGGACCAAGTCGCATGGCCATCCAGGTAACCGCTACTACGCTCCCGGAAGTCAAGCTTATCGAGCCGAAGATCTATGGCGACGATCAGGGCTTCTTCTGCGAGAGTTTCAACGCGTTCGAATTTTCGGAACAGGTTGAAGCGCGGGTGGAATTTGTGCAGGACAATCACTCCCGATTCTACCCGTGGCGTGTTGCGGGGACTGCATTATCAGATCGAGCACGCGCAGGGGAAACTCGTGCGGGTGGTGCAAGGCGAAGTGTTCGACGTCGCTGTTGATATCCGCAGGCGCTCAAAAACTTCGGCAAGTGGGTCGGCGTACATCTCTCAGAAGGCAATCATCGGCAATTGTGGGTTCCGCCGGGATTTGCGCACGGGTTTGTGGTGCTGTCCAAGACCGCGCAGTTTCTCTATAAGACTACTGATACTGACTATTGGTATCGGGAGCAAGAGCGCTGCATCGTGTGGAACGATCCGGAGATTTGCATCGAGTAGCCAGTCGACTTCGAACTGCTGCTCGCTGAAAAGGATGCCGCAGGAAGACGCCTGTCCGCCGAAGCGGGGTGCTATTTGTGAGCACATCAACGAGGACACGCGTGCCGCAAACAATTCTGCTGACCGGTGCACAAGGTCAGGTTGGGTTTGAACTCGTGCGCAGTTTGCAGGGGCTAGGTCATGTCGTTGCACTGGATCGTAACACGCTGGATCTTGCTGATCTAAACGAAGTCCATCGCGTTATACGAGAGATCAAACCGGCGATGATCGTGAACGCTGCGGCCTATACGGCCGTCGACAAAGCCGAAAGCGACCTGGATGCAGCGCGATGCGCTTGAATGCCGAGGTGCCAGGTCTGCTCGCGGAGGAGGCGAAGCGTTTGCATGCGGCCCTCATTCACTATTTTCGACGGACTACGTGTTTGACGGCTCCAAGGAAAGGCCTTATGTGGAGGACGATGCCGTCAATCCACAGAACGTGTATGGCCGGAGCAAGCTCGCGGGCGAGCAGGCAATAATTGCTGCTGCCGGCTGTCATCACCTGATTTTCCGGACGAGTTGGGTGTACGGCTCGCGCGGGAAGAACTTCCTCCTGACGATGCTGCGGCTTGGCGCCGAGCGCGAGGAGTTGAGCGTGGTGGCGGATCAGTTCGGTGCACCCACGTGGTCGAACACGATTGCCTCGTTGAGCGCGAATATTTTGGCGCAGTCCATTGGGAGCGATCAAAGCGACTGGTGGCAGCAGCATTCGTGGGGGTACCGCCTGACTGCATCTGGAGAGACCTCATGGCACGGTTTTACGGAAGCCATCTTCGAACTATCGGATCTGGAGAAGGGGCCGCGCGTGAAGGCGATCCCGGCTGTGTCGTATCCGACGTCGGCCGCGCGGCCCAGTAACTCGCGAATGTCGAATGACAAGACCACCGCGAGCTTTGATTTGCGTGCCCCTGCTGGCGCGAAGCATTGCGGTTGTGCACGACGGCGAATTGAGCGTTTGAACATCAGAACGTTTTTTTAACGATAACTGCCTCGAATTATTTCATAGAGTATTCCTCAAATTTGTAGCAAATGGCTACCGATGCAATACCCGCTTCAGCGAACTGCAGCGTAACCCGACGGCAATAAACTTGTGACCATGGACAAAACGATTGCGATTTTAGGTACCCGCGGGATTCCCGCGAGCTACGGTGGATTCGAGACGTTTGCGGAGCGCCTGGCTCTTTATCTGGTGGAGCGGGGATGGCGTGTCACAGTCTATTGTCAGGGTCTGGAGGGCGACGAAATCCGCTATGAGGACATGTGGAAGGGCGTGCATCGGATTGTTATACCGGCGCGCCGCCAAGGCGCATTGGGAACGATGGAATTCGACTGGCGGTGCGTACGTGATGCTGCAGAGCGCTCTCATTATAACACGGCGGTGTTTTGTCTCTGGCTGCGGTTGATGGGTGTCACCAATCTGATCAATATGGATGGTCTGGAATGGCATCGGCAGAAATGGCGCTTTCACGAGCGAGCCTGGCTATGGGCCAACGAACGGATTGGCTGCTGGGTCGGAAACCACCTGATCGCGGACCATCCGGCTATTGCCGATCATCTGGCGACTAGAGTCAAACGTGCAAAGATCACGACGATTCCGTATGGCGGAGATCGTGTCGATCGCAGTGACGAAACCACCTTGGAACGGTATGGAGTCCGTTCCGATAACTACGGGATCGTGATTGCCCGGCCAGAGCCCGAAAACTCGATACTCGAAATCGTTCAGGCGTTTTCAAAACAACGTCGGGACGCGAAGCTTGTTGTGCTCGGAGTATTCTATTCAGATCGGAATCCTTATCACAATGAAGTGGTTAATGCGGCAAGCGAGGAAGTCTTGTTTGTCGGTCCGATCTATGAACGTTCGACCTTGAATGCGTTACGGCAGCACGCCAGATTTTATTTGCACGGGCACCGGGTTGGCGGCACGAATCCCTCGCTAGTGGAGGCGTTGGGGGCGGGCAACGCCGTCATCGCGCACGACAACGTGTTTAACCGCTGGGTTGCGGGTTCGCACGCTCGTTTTTTTGACTCGGTCAGCAAGTGCGAAGAGCACATGTCAGCATTGTTAGGCAATGACGAAGAGGTCGCTGTGATGCGGGCCGCGACGGTTGCACAGTTCGAATCAGGACTCCAGTGGGAGCGTGTGTTAGGCGCGTATGAGGTGTTGTTTCGTAAGCACATGGATATGGGTGAGCGGCCTAGGGTCAGGGCACTGGCGCGGTCGGAGCCTGTTGACGGGCGTTTGTGATGACAGGGGGGACGTAGAGCGTCAGGTCAGCGGGCTTTTGGGAACAGGCCGACCACAGAGAAGCTAGCGAGCCGGATTAACGACAACCCACGCTTATCCGAGCGCCGCTTGTCCCTGTCTCAGCATCTACCGCTCCATGATGCGGGCGTAAGCGGGCCTATTGCAAGAATGCTTGTCAGATTTACCGTCCGTGGGATAGCCGCCAGGATCGCAACGCGCGAAGCGAAGGGATCACGGGGAGCGCCACCTGACTTTAACTGAGGAATCGCCTGTGAGGATCGTAGTCGTAGACACAGACATTGAATTTCGACAAAGACTGGCTTTCCAGTTGCGCCAGAAGGGGCACGACGTAACCGGAGTTCCCGATGCACCAGCGCTCTATCGATATCTTGCGGCCAACGCGTGCGACGTAGTTATCCTCGATCCGGACCTTCCCGGCGAGGATGGCTATTCTGTGACGCGCCATCTGCCCAGTGGCAATGGAATAAACATTATCATGCTGTCGGCACTCGACTCCGTAGAGAATCGCGTGCAAGGATTGTAGTGCGGGACAGACGCTTATCTGACCAAGCCGGTAGACCTACGCGAGTTGACGGCGACCTTGGCAAGCGTGAACCGACGCTCTAGTAACCAAGCCTTGGCGTCACCCGAGACCGTGCAGGAGAATTGGTTACTCCTCGCATACAGTTGGCAGCTCATTACTCCGCGTGGAGATTGTGTAACATTGACCGCATACGAGTGTTTGCTGCTTGCGCTGCTCGTTGAGCGGCTAGGTGCGCCGGTATCCCGGCGCGAGATCGTTGCTGCGTTTGGACACGACTACCGCCACTATGACGAACGCCCGCTCGAGGCAATAGTGAGTCGATTGCGTCGTAAGCTCGAGCCGTTTCATGGCGGGACGGCACCGCTACAAACGGCACACGGGTTCGGATATGCGTTCACGGCGCCTGCGGCAACGCGGTCACTGGCTGCCCCGGTATCGTTGGGACGATACATGGCCGCTATAGCCAATGCGGAGCGTCAGCCGCAAGCGGCTCCCGCGATGCAGCGGTGACACACTGATTAAGCGCCACGTTTGAGGTACGAGTCGACGCCCTTTCAACGGGGCGCAGCGAGGGTGCGTCAGTTGCAGTCGGAAGGCATGCCTGCCACCTTGACACCGGACGGATAGTAAGAACACGCACCGCTTTTCACTGAAGACGTTGCGAGTCCGCCGCGTGCACCCTATATTTTCGGTAACGAGGTCGCCCCGAAAACTGGACCTGTACCTAGAGACCTAGGCCACGACCAGAGCCCGTAACCAGACCTGAACCAACGCCCGCGCTAAGGACACCAAGCGCACCGACGGTATTCTGCAATGCCTTCCTGGACGGTAGCCGCTTTTCGGTCGACTGATTGAGTGAGAGCATCGAGTTGACCGACGTCAGGCTGGTACGAAAACCGCCTGTCATGACGGATAGCGAGTCGGGCGAATTGGTATTCGTCTGCGCACTAAAGCTGTACGGGTCTAAGCTCTGAACCAATTGGATGTGTAGGGATCCCCCGCATGCTCGTGCCGCTTTTTCGCGATACGCTGGTTTAATTCCGAGTTGTCAAGTGAGTCTGGCGTGTAGCTGTCGAGCAATTGGGCGAATGCGGGTGGCGCCACGAGCAGTTGCGCCAATAGCGCAACCGCGATGCTGGACCGCAGTTTCATGCGAGCATTCCTTATAAAGAACCGGTGGCGTGACACGCCACCGCGCTCAGGCACTTGCGTTGTATTATTTGTATGCATTGGCATATCCGTAACCATATCGCGCCGCCACGAAGCAGTTGAAAACATGGCCGGTGACCTGCACGCCAGCCGTTTCGAGCCGTCCGACGGTTTCGCGAAGCTGCCGTCCTGTGCTTATATTCGAACGCGACACGATGAACACCAGATCACAATGACGCGCGATCATGACCGAGTCGCTGACTGCCAAGACCGGCGGCGAGTCAATGATCACGTAGTCGTACTTCGTCTTCAGATCTTGCATGAGATCTGCAAACTCGGGGCGATCAAGCAGTTCCGCCGGATTTGGTGGCATGCGTTTTGCAGCTGGCAGGAAGTCGAGGTTGGGAAAGACATCACGGCGGATCGCCTGCTCAACCGGTACGATGCCGGCAAGCACCTCGGCCAGGCCATTTGAACTCGCGCCCGGCAGATAATTGCGAAAACTGGAGCGCCGCATGTCTGCGTTGATTACAAGTACCTTGCGTTTTCCGAGCGAGAGAAGGTAGGCAAAGTTCGCCGAAATGAAACTCTTGCCCACACCTTGCGCGGGTCCGGTGAACAGCACCGCGTTACTGCCCTTGCCAGATGCAGCAAATTGCAAGGTGCTGGGTAGCGTTCGCAATGCTTCGATACTCGGATCTTCTGATTTCAGCGCCCCAAGCATCTTGGGTCCGATTTCGCGCGTGCGGGTGAACGTGTCCTGATCCTTGCTGCTGGGCACGACCGAAAAGAGCGGAACGGTCGAGATGCGTTCGATCTCCATGGGGTCGCGGATGACGTTGCCTAGGGAAGCCAGCAGTTGCACGAAGATGAATGCGGCAAACAATCCGACGATTGCTGCAACGATCAAGATGATTGGCAGTTTGGGCCAATTTGCTTGACTTGGCGCTTCTGCTCGGTCCACGACGAAAACATTGCCTGTTGTACCCGCCTCAGCGACCTCGAGCTCTTGCGAATTGGCGAGCAGTGCAGTGTAGAGCTGCGTGTTGACGGCAACTTCGCGTGCGAGTCGGAGATACTCCTGCTGAATTGACGGTAGCGGTGCGACTTCTTTGTCGATCGACGACAGGTCCAGCGTCGAGCATGTTGATCTGACTTTGGAGCGCCTGAATGGTCGGGTTGCCTCCCTTGAAGAGTTTCATATTTGCTTCAAGGCTCAACGCCACGGCGGTCTTCTGCCTCGTCAGATCGACTGCTCTGGTGAGAAGGGCCTCCGTCTGTAACTGAATGTTGATCGTTTTCGAGTGAATCCGATAGGTGTTCAGCCGCTCCTCGGAGGCATCAAGCTCCTCCTTGATCGACGGGAGCTCTTGCTGCAGGAACTGGAGGCTCAGGCGCGCTTGCTGGGAGCGGCTCCGGACATTGATCGCGACATAGGCGTCGGAGATTTCGTTGACCATTGCCGCGGCACTCTCGGCATTGCCGCTCGAATAGGTGACCCGGATCATGGATGAATCTTTGGTCGTTTCTACCGCCTTCAGATCCTTCGTGATCGCGTCGTAGGTGTCCTGGAACGAATACTGGACCAGTCGAAAAACAGTGCCTGGGCGAGCCCGTACACCAGTGATATCGAGTTCAGCTGACTTGACGTCGTAGTCAGTCTCGACCGTGAAGTGTTTCGGTTGACCGATCACGCCAGTTGCCAAAATATTGTCGTGCCAGTCTCTGAGTGTCCAACTCTTGCTCGTATCGAGAGTGAGGTAGAACTTCTTCTTGTACAGCTCTTCGGGAATCTTGAATTGTGCGAAGCTTAACTGTTCGCCGCCCCATGCATACGCGGAAAGTCCCAACACCGGATCGGCGAGGGTGTTCGCGAGCAGTCGGTGTTTCTCTGCATACGTTTTGCCAAGGATTGGAAAATAGTTGTCGACAGACACTTCAGTTTCTGCATGAACTTTTTCGATTGCAGTGCCGACTATGGTTCGAGACGCGATGACGTCGAGTATCCCTTCCACCGCGTCGTTCAGGTCGAGTGCGCTTGCCACGTCCGAGAGCGCCCCCAGAAGCGAACCCTGTTGCTTCTGCACCTGGATGAGCGTGTCTGCCTTGTAGACCGGATTACAAAGAATTGCGTAGAAGCCCGCTAACAGCAGGAATCCGAGGAAGATAAGCCCAAATAGTCTCCGGTGATCGTGAAGGTTGTACCAAAGATCAGCCAGACCGAAGTCTTCGGCTTCTCTATCCCGTTCGTTCAGGTTCTCTTGCTCAATGTCTTTCATTCTGGGTTTCTATATGAGCAGCGGCGGATTGGTCAATCTGCCTGGCAATCAATAATTGGCGTCACGTTCGCCTGATGCATCAGGTCCGGACCTTTGGCTAACGGTCGAAAGCAATTCGCTTAAGATTGGGTATCCACGAGTCCACGCTTCCTTCAATCAAATCGAGTGTTGCTTCGAAGAAGGCGTGGTCTTTTTCGATTGGATCTGGAATCTCCTGGGTTTTGACCCATTGCCCGAGCAGCCAGAACTTTCCGATGGCCGACGGAAAACGTGCATCCAGCAAGCGCTTTTGCCGAGTCTCGGTGACCAGTACGAGATCAGACACGCCTACGAGTGGATGCAAGATCGATTGAGCTCTTTTCTTGGTGTCGATCCAGTAGCCGCGTTGTGCCAGAACGTCGGCTACGACCGGATGGATCGGCTGGCCAGGCGAGGCGGCGACGCCGGCGGATTGAACGTCCATGTGCATACCTGCATGGCCGAACCGAGATCGGAATACGGCTTCTGCCATCGGACTGCGGCACATGTTCGCGGTACAGACGACCAGGATATTCAATCTGGGTTCCAAATAATCAACGTAGTAACAACTGGGCAGGGCCGCTGATCGGGAGGATCTGCTGGATCACACGATTAAAACGCGTTATGGCGGCCGGGTCGACGTACACCACGTCACGCGGTTGCATCACAGAATCGTCGGCCATGATGAGCGCGAGTGGAGAGCGTGCATCCAGGTGGTACACCGCGTTCTGTTTGTTCGCGACGTTGCGAATCACGTAGATCTGGGATGCATTCGATTTTGCGGGGTCGAGCCCGCCTGGGTCGGATAAGGCCTTCCGTCAGCGTGTAGCGTCCGAGCGGCATCACGGCCGAATAGGGCTTGATGACCTCGCCCAGTACAAACACTTTTTTATAGCGGCGATCAGGCAAGTTAATCACGTCGCCATCTTGAAGCAGCATGTTCTGCGAGATATCACCGGCAAAGAAGAGGCGGTAGAGATTTACGTCGAACTGCGCTGTTCCGCGGCTCACGGTGGCTCCGCTAAGATCAGCGTTGGGCGTGTAGCCGCCTGTTGCGGAGATTGCGTCGGTCAGGCGTTCAGGCGAGTCGGTCAACGGAACGGCACCCGGTGCTTTGACTTCTCCCGATACATAGATTTTTTGGCTGCGGAATCCCGAGACGGACACACTGATCTGAGGGTTTTGTATGTAGTTCTTCCCGAGTCGCGTCGTCAATTCCTTGCGGATTTCCTCGACGGTCTTTCCCGCAACCACAAGCAAACCTGCATACGGATAAAAAATCGTGCCGTTCAACTGCACGACGCGTCCAAGGGCATCTAGATTGCTGCCAAGGCCGGCTTGCGCAGCGGTCGTTGAGGTGGCTGGCAGGGTTGGCACGCCGAGAGTTTGCTGGAAACCTGGATTGTTTAACTCAGGATGATCCCAAACGATGATGCGCAGATAATCTTGCGGTTTCACTCGATATTCGGCAACTTGATCAGCGGGCACTCGCTGCGTCGGCAAGCGCAGGTCGGACGGTGTCTGCGCTAGTTGCTCCATCACTTGTGGCGTGAGCGTCACGAGCTTGAAAACCGCACCGTTGTCCGTTGTTACCTCCGTCGGTTCGTTGTTGCCGCCACTTACCGGAGCAGGTATGGCGAGCCCCGTATAAGAGCCCGGCGTGAGACCGCATCCCGATAATGCGGCAGCGGCGAATCCCGCAATGGCAATCGAATAAATAGCGTTCGTGGTTATTTTCATCGTCTATGGAGGCTTACAGCAGGGGGCTTCATTCGCCGGCGCACACACGCTGCGGTAGTCGATGATTAACGGCGCCTTCTGCCTGGTTCGCTTGTGGCAGATATCTGCGCTTTTGACCTTCAAAATTGCCGGTCTCAGCATGCTTTAAAACTCGTGAAGAATGGCCATCGGAGATCAAAGCAGCATCAATGATTATTTTCTACCGATACGTCGAAGTTGAGCGTCAGCGTTGATAAATTAATCATATGATTGCGATCTGTCGAATAAGACTATCCATTTGCAGCGGCGAATTCTATCAATTAAGGATTCAAAGAACCGTCAACGTCAGCATTGGTCAGAAATTGGTAGATTTATTCACGAAAAATCTTTCAAATCGCCTGATGCCACGCTCTGACTGGCACCAAATCACAGGCATAACCAGCGGGCGCTGGATTTGCTTGCAGCAACGTCAGAATTAGAACGTGCTCAGTCAGGGAGATCTAAGGATTGGCTGCCGCTTTGCATTGCGGAACGACGGCAATCTGCTGTGCAGCTGCCCGTGAACTGTTCTAAAGGGCACTCATGACCGACAAATCATGTCGAAACCTGACATAAAGACTGACGCGTGAATGCCCTTGATACAATCATCACGTTATAAATTCTCGCGCCACGAAGTAAATAACAGAAATGTTCCGGCCGGTTTTAGACGGAAATTGGTTTGATTCTCAGATAAGAAATCTATTAAATGGTACGTGTGTCAATAATAGGTTTTTTGGCGTCATCTACATACGAGCCATGAATTGGGCGATTTCTGGTTTCGTCGAATGAGCATGTGCTCGAGAAATGGTCAGGTTTCGCTTCGGAGAGAGTGAATCCGATTGAAATCATCTTTGCTCCAACTGAGATCGAATGAAAATAGGACTTTCAGGTGGATGGGGTTACGGAAACCTCGGTGACGACGCAATCCTCGCGGCGTTGTCTAATCTGCTAGACGAAATAGCACCTCGCGCCGATCACCGGGTCTTTACCTACGACGTTGACGAAATGTCGAAATACGCGCAACTGATCAAATGTGTCACTTTGCACTCGTCCTTTCATGCGGATATTGATTTCGGTTCGTCCCGCGGAATGTACTGATCGGTCTATGCGCCGGTCAGCGACTCCGGTTCGTTTCGCCGTGCCTTGTTTTATGGGCGCAAGCGGTTAGCTGACTGCTATGGCAGCGAGCTTATGGCATCGGTTCGTCGCCGTAAGCTGGCTGTGTCGCTCGACGATCTCGATTTATTCGTCTTGGATGGCGGAGGATATTTTAACGAGTTCTGGTGGTCGAGCGCCGTCGCTCACCTTTGTGAACTCGAGTGCGTGGCCAAGCACGGTATTCCTTTCGTCGTAGCGGGACCAACGTTCGGTGTATTCAAGAACGCAAGCTTCAAACGGCGCCTATTCGCTGTTCTGCGAAAATCGAAGGCGATATTCGTTCGTGATGAACCTTCGCTTGCCGACCTTCACGCGTTGGGTGTCGACGCCCAGGTGATCCCGGATATCGCGCTAACATCGTTTAGCCGATATGCTGCGGGGCAGCCGCAAAGAAAGATCGGAATCGTGCTGACGACCACGGACGAACGGATTCTGGACACGATGGTGGGGGCGATTGCAGCGGTCAGCCGCGAGCAGCCGGATCTTCAGTTTGGCCTGCATCTGACGCGGCTATGGCAACACGATCTCCACTCGATATCCGGGCTGCAGAAACGCCTGACGAAATTCGGGATCGATGCAACGATTCACATTCCCAACAGCTATACGGAGCTGGAAACGCGATTGGCCGAGTGTTCAGCGGTCGTCAGCCAAAATCTACACGGGTTGATTCTGGCGACGCGCAATCGCGTTCCGGTGGTGACTGTCAATGACTGGGCGAAGGACTCCGCGCACGACCGGAAGTTCAGCGCGTTCGTGCGCCAGATTGGTGGTGAGAAGAGTGTGGTTAACTCCTATAGCAAGCAAGCCGATCGACGTTGCCGAAATGATCCGGCTGGCTATCGCTGTGACCGAAGCGCAACGCCGTGCGCTAAGCGGTTTTTGCGAAGGGGTCCGGAGTCAGGCGCTGAACTTCTTCAGAATCGCACTTCAATGACCGGGCACATACTCCGCCGTAGCCGCAGGGCCAAACCTCATGTCAAGTGATCGCCAGCCTGGTCGGGGCAATCTCGCGTCAATCGCCAAGGTGTTTTCGGGTGCAGTAGCAGGACAAGCGATCCTCGCGGGCTGTTCGCCACTTCTCACCCGCTTGTATAGTCCAACAGAAATCGGTGCCTATGGCTTGTGCTTGTCGCTCAGTTTGATACTCGCTCCGATTACCTCGTTACGCATCGAATATGCGATCCCTATCGCACGACGTGACGTCGAGGCACGGGCGGTGTTGTTCACGGCCATGTTCTGCAATGTGACCTTCCTGATCGTTGCCGCTCTTCTTTTGTCGGCGATAGTGCCCTTTGTTAAATTGACGAGCCGTGCACAGAGCTTCGCGGACGTGCGGTACTACGTTCTTTTCTCGACGTGTTTTCTATCTATATTCGAGAGTTCCCGCTTTTATTGCGTCAGGAACCGGGAGTACGCGTTGGTCGGCAGGATGCTTGTATCCCGTTCGGTCTGGCAAGCGGGGATACAACTGGGCGCACCATACCCAGGCCTTGGTGGACAGGGCATGCTCATTGGGTATGTGGTCGGCCAGTTCCTGGGTACGAAACGCTTCCTGAAATCCTTGTTGAGCTCTGCGAACGGAACCCGGCACCGTTTCTTCAGTCGTCGCTATATATCTCGAGTTGTCTGGCGGCACCGTCGGTTTCCCTTCATGATGATGCCGTCGAACCTGATCAACTTGATCGGATTCCACATGCCAAGTGTCCTGGTGACCTATTACTACGGCATCGAGGCTGGAGGCTTTTACACGCTTGCGCAGCGCTTGATGGGCGTGCCGATGACCTTGATTGGTCGCTCCATTGGTGATGTGTTCCTTGGCGAGTTTTCCCGGTTGACGCGGGTTGACAAACGCGCCGCGTGGCGTCTGTTCGTAACCATGCTCGTCCGTCTGGTTGCGGTTGGCGCTTTGTGCATGGCTGTCCTGTTCGTCGTGCAGCCCGAATGGTGTGTGGCGATCTTCGGGCTCAAAGTGGGGAAATGTCGCCCACGTATTGAAGATACTGTCCGCATGCTATGTCGGCCAACTGATTGTAGCGCCGCTTGCACAGTCGATGATCGTTTTGCACCGTCAGCGTACGCTACTGATCTGGGACATTTGCCGGACCCCGATACTACTCGCATGCATCGTCGCTATTGCCAGACATGGTGGCAGCGTAACCTCGCACTCTTTACTTATTCGTCTATAACGGGCGCTTTCTATCTGCTTCTGCTTTTGTTGATCGTGACGACGTTGCGCGACGAATTGCTGGATCCCGATCCCGGTGGGCGCCAGGATCTCGTTGCGTCATCCGTTGAGGGATGAATGACCATATAACAAAGAGACAGTTGCTTGCGAAAGTGTGTTGGTTTTTCTAATTCCTAGAGGCACCATGCAATGGCAGCGGATCGGGTAGCGGTATTACTGTCGACTTACAACGGCGAAAAATATGTTGACGAGCAGATCAACAGTATCCTGGCGCAACAGGACGTAGATCTCACGCTGCTTGTTCGTGACGATGGATCGCGCGATGCTACGGTCGCATTGGTTCGTGAATTCGAGGCCCATCATTCAAATGTCCGATGCGTCGTGGGAACCAATCAGGGCGTGACCCGAAGTTTCTTGTCCGCGTTGGAGAGTGCGGATCCTAGCTGCGATTTTTTCGCATTCTCAGATCAGGACGATGTCTGGTCCGCCAATAAACTCGCAAGGGCGCTTGAGGCAATTCGTGCGGATGCCGACCCACGCATGCCCTTGTTGTACTGTTCGAAACTGGAACTGGCCGACGAAACGCTTGATCATATTGCTTTTACCCGGAGTTGGCGGTACATCGGTTTTCAGAACGCGCTGTTCCAGAACATCGTAACTGGTTGCACTGTCGTCGTGAACAAGCCAGCTCGCGAGCTTGTGCTTCAGGGCAACAGGCGAGAAGGCATTCTGATCCATGACTGGTGGTGCTATCTGGTCGTTTCCGCATTTGGGACAATCGTCTATGACGATTGTCCCAATATCAAATATCGCCCAGCACGGCGGTAATCAGGTTGGTATGCAGTCGAGCTTGGCGGGCCGTGTCAAATCGCGTCTCAAGCGGACATTGAACGGTCTGAATGGCCGTTTCCCATCGGAGCAGAACCGTTTCTTCCTGCTTGTTCACGGTGCGCAACTGTCGCCAGACCAACGCAGTCTCCTGGAAACGGCGTTGGCAGCCAAGAACAGTTCGTTCAAACAGATCGTGTTTGCCTTATCGCGGAGAATCCAGGCGCAGACCGGAACCGAGAATATCTTCATTCGCCTCGGGATTCTTCTCAACAAGTTTTGAAACCAGTTCTCCATGAAACGGAGCCTAGTGAAACTCTGCAAAAGTCCTGGCATTGGGGTTCGTGTGAACTATCGTGGGACGCAGTGGAGTGAATGGAGGAGA
>CALNPU010000064.1 GCA_940588625.1 uncultured Caballeronia sp. | reverse complement strand
GACACCCGTGCCTCCTCTCTCAACCCGTGCTCCTCTCTCGTACCGCTGCCGATAAACGCCGAAAATCGAGCACTTACGAAGATTTGACGGTGGGCGAAGGTGCTGAAGCCGTTGCCGGCAAGTCGGTGAGCGTGCATTACACGGGCTGGCTCATGGACGGCCAGAAGTTCGACTACAGTCACGACCGTAACGACCGTTCGCTTTTGTGCTCGGCAGCGGCATGGTCATAAGGGCTGGGACGAAGGCGTGCGGGTATGAAGGTAGGCGGCAAGCGCAAGCTGACCATTCCGCCGCAACTCGGTTATGACGTGCGCAGCGCTGGTGGCGTGATTCCGCCGAATACAACGCTGGTGTTTGAAGTGGAATTGCTGGAAGTTTAAGGTTCGCTCGCGCCGACGGGGCTTTGGATAGACCGTCGGTGCGACTGGGCGGGAGTGCCGGGTTGGGCGTTTGCTAGGCCCAAACCCGGTCCCTGCCCCGTGCAACCGGAATTACCCGTTCAACCCGCGCTCCAGATCCCCGCGAATATCTCCGGCATTTTCCAGACCCAACGCTAGCCGGATCAACCCTTCGCGAATCCCCGCTGCTTCACACACTTCGGGCGTCAACCGTCCGTGCGTTGTCGTCGACGGATGGGTGATGGTCGTACGCGTATCCCCAAGATTGCCGGTGATCGAACAGATTGTCGTTGCATCGATCACACGCCACGCATTCGCGCGCTGCTCTTCACGGGTGTGACCCTTCAACTCGAACGACACAATCGCCCCGCCCGCCTTCTGCTGCTTCTTCGCAATCGCGTACTGCGGATGTGACTCGAGCCCCGGATAAAACACGCGTTCAATCGCCGGATGTGTCTCCAGCCAACGCGCGATTTCCAGCGCATTCGCCGACTGCTTCTCCACCCGCAGCGATAGCGTCTCCATTCCCTTCAACAACACCCACGCATTGAACGCGGACAACGTCGGTCCCGCACTGCGCACGAACGGAAACACCTTCTCCATGATGAACTGCTTCGACCCGACCAACGCACCACCCAGCACGCGTCCCTGACCATCGAGGAACTTGGTCGCCGAGTGCATCACGACATCCACGCCAAGCTTCAGCGGCTGCTGCAGCGCCGGACTACAAAAACAGTTATCGACGACAAACAACGCGCCCACGTCCTTCGAAATCTTCCCGATCGCCTCAATGTCCGCAATCTCGGTCAGCGGATTCGACGGCGTCTCAAGGAAAAACATCTTCGTCTCGGGACGCACGGCGGCTCGCCATTCATCCAGATTGGTAGGATCGACGAACGTGGTCGTGATGCCGAACTTGGAGAAGATCTGCGAGAACATGCCCACCGTCGACCCGAACAAACTCTTCGAGCTGACCAGGTGGTTGCCCTGCTGCATCGAGCACATCACCACCGACATGATCGCGGCCATGCCCGACGCCGTCGCCATGCAAACCTCCCCGCCTTCCAGCGCTGCCAGGCGGTTCTGGAACATCGCGACCGTCGGGTTCGTGAAGCGCGAGTACGTATAAGCCTCTTCGGCGTTCTTGAAACTCTCCGCGGCATGCGCGGCGCTCTCGAACACAAAGCTCGATGTCAGGAAAATCGCTTCCGAGTGCTCGTTGAAGTCACTGCGCAGCGTTCCCGCGCGCACGGCGAGCGTATCGAAGTTGAGGTTTTCGTCCATGTTCGTGTTTTCCATTCCCATCTATTCATTAGCCCGGCCAGAAAACCCGGACGCAAAAAAGCCCGCTTCTGCGTCAGCACGAGCGGGCTCCGTGCGGAAAAGCCTGTAGCGTCGCCGGTTTCGACACCGGTTCGCTTTAGCTGTTTCGTGTTCAGACTCAGGCTAAACAACTAGCCCGTTCATCAAAACCCGCGTCCGCAAGCTGATCTCAAATCGACGCAAACACAATCTTATCACGCGTTTCCTTGCCCGGTCACTCCACCGACAACTGCAAGTGCAACTGCGAACGCGATACACCACCTTCTATTGCCTCACTCGCGGCGTCGCGATCCGACTGCGCTTGCGGTGCAAGACGCGACGTTTCCAGACGATCCAGATAAGCCGAGTCGATGTCGCCGGTGATGTAGTTGCCGTCGAAGCACGATGCATCGAATTCACGCAGCGCCGGATTGATGTCGCGAATGGCTTGCTTCAGATCGGCGACATCCTGATACACCAGATGATCCGCGCCAATCATGCGCGCCACTTCCTCATCCGAACGGCCATGCGCGACCAGCTCGCCGCGCGTGGGCATGTCGATGCCGTACACGTTCGGGAACTTCACCGGCGGCGCAGCGGACGCGAAGATTACTTTGGCAGCGCCTGCATCGCGCGCCATCTGCACGATTTCATGTGATGTTGTACCGCGCACGATGGAGTCATCGACAATCAGCACGTTCTTGCCCTTGAACTCGATTGCCATGGCGTTGAGTTTCTGGCGCACCGACTTCTTGCGCACAGCCTGTCCCGGCATGATGAAAGTGCGGCCTACGTAGCGATTCTTGAAGAAACCTTCGCGATACTCCACGCCCAATTTCGCGGCCACTTGCATGGCGGCGGGACGCGATGAGTCGGGAATCGGCATGACCACGTCAATAGGTACGTCCGGCAGCACGCGCTTGATCTTCTCGGCGAGGTAATCGCCCATGCGCAGGCGCGCGTTGTAGACCGGCACGCCGTCGAGGCACGAATCGGGACGCGCGAGATACACGAGTTCGAAGATGCAAGGGTTTAGGCTCGGGTTCTCGGCGCATTGCTGGCTTTGCAAATTGCCGTCGTTATCGATGAAAATGGCTTCGCCCGGCTCGACGTCACGCACGAACTCGAAACCGATACCTTCAACGGCCACCGATTCCGACGCCACCATCCATTCCACGCCCGTCGCGGTTTCCTGATTGCCGAGGACCAGCGGACGGACGCCAAACGGATCGCGGAAAGCGACGAGGCCGTAACCCGCGATCAGCGAGACGATCGCATACGAACCCTTCACTCGCCTATGCACACCGCTCACCGCCTTGAACAGCGCGGCCGGATCCAGTTCCAGGCCGGAACTGGACAACTGCAGTTCGTGGGCGAAGACGTTGAGCAGGACTTCGGTATCAGACACGGTGTTTATGTGCCGGCGATCGATCCGGAACATCTCTTCCTTCAACTGCGGCCAGTTCGTCAGGTTGCCGTTGTGGGCGAGGATGATGCCGAACGGCGCGTTCACGTAGAACGGCTGGGCTTCTTCCTCGCTCGATGCATTTCCAGCCGTCGGATAACGCACCTGGCCAATGCCGAGATTACCCGGCAGGCTGCGCATGTTGCGGGTGCGGAACACGTCGCGCACCATGCCGTTGGCCTTATACATGTGGAAGTTATTGCCGTTAGCCGTCGCAATGCCAGCCGCGTCCTGCCCGCGATGCTGCAAGAGCAGCAAGCTGTCGTAAATCAACTGGTTAACGGGAGTCTGGGAAACTACGCCTACGATGCCGCACATGGCATGGTCCTTCAAAGAGTCGAAACGGGTCCAAAAGGCGTATCGGTGCAACGAATGCAGGATGCCCCTGACGGGATAATCAGACTGCAGGGTGTTGCGCAGCCGTCGCGGGCCGATCTTGCGGGCCGTCCGGCGGTGTGCGCAGGTACGCGGCGAACGTATCGGGAAACAGCGGTTTCAGTTCTCGCACGCCTTGTTCGGCCACGGGCCGGAACAAGGCGTTACGCCAGAAATCGTGTTGCGGTAGTTCGGTCAAGCCCGCGAGGGCGACCAGGATCACTACCAGAATGGCCCCTCTCACGAGGCCGAACAACAGTCCAAGCGACCGGTCGATGCCGCGCAGCCCGACCACTTCGGTCACGCGCGTCAACAACGCGCCAGCCACACTCGATACCACCAGCACACCCGCGACAATCAGCAAAAATGCAATCAGCCACTGGGGCAGCGCCCCCGCCCAGCTAGTGCACCGGAATGTAAGGCACGACCAAACTGACAAACCGCACCGCAATCAGCAGCGCCGCGATCCAGCCGATCAGGCTGAACACTTCGGCCAGCAGGCCGCGCCACATGCCGCGCAGCACGAAGAGACCGATCACGGCCATCACCGCGTAGTCGAAACTCGTAAACTAGTTCGCCGACGCGTTATTGCTGCTGCCGCCGAGTCCGGCTTGCCGCACCTTGACCAGCGCCGCCGATGCAGCCGCCCGGTCGGCAAACGGTCCGGCACGCAACAGCGTGCGAGTGGTGCCGTCAGCCTGTTTCCGATGTTCGATATATGCGGGCACTCCCGCCGCCTTCAACTTGGTCACCCAGCCCTGCGCCGCAGCGTCTTCATCGAAGGTACCGATCTGGACCACAAAACGGCTTCCCGTCGGGGAGGCCGGCGTGTTTGGTTTCTGAGTGCCTGCAGTAGCTGCAGGCGCGTCCACCGGCGGCTTGGAGGTCGTTGCTGCGGGTGGTGGTGGTGGCGCCACCGGCTTCGCTTCAGGCTGCGGCGCAGCGGCCTTGGCCTGCGCTTGGGTTTCTGCCGGTTTAGAAGCTTGCTTCGAATTGACCGCAGAAGCGGGCTTTGAAGCCACCGCCGCCGCATTGTCCGGAGCCGCTGCGGGACCATCCGGCGCTACGCCAGCTTGCGTATCCGCTGACAAATCGACCGCGCCGGCATCCGTCGCGTCGTTGTGACTCGTCTTGGGCAAAGGCGCCACCGGGCGTGCCGGGATATCGATGGAGATGTCGTCGGTGACGGGCTTCGGATGCGAATCCAGCACCATCGGCAGGATAATCACCGCTGCCGCGACCAGCGCGTGCGCGCCGACCAGACGCCGCCGCGCACGCTGCTTTTCGGGCAGGGTGGGGTCGAGCATCATTGCGTCGGCTTCAGGACGGTCGCTGCGGCGTGTGCGGCGTTCGGTACACACGGTCTGACGCGAGTCGCGCGGGGAGTCGGAGTATGCTTCGCGACCCGAGGGCGCGTCGTCTTTCTTGCCGAACGAGAAAAAGGACATGGTTGGCTTGTGCGAGAGGCTGGCCGTCCGTCCGTTCAATGATGCTGCGATTTACGGTAAGCCATTACGCCGGCCACCGTATGGAAACTGCCGAAAACCAAAATTCTATCATTTTCGGATGCTCGCTTTAACGCATCTTGGAAAGCGTCGGCCGGATTGTTGAATTGTGTAACGCTGCTTTCACTACTGTCGTTGACGCTGGCATCGCGTAAAACGCTTTCCAGCATGACCGAAGATGCGGCGCGCGGGGTCGGCAAGGCGGTCACGTTCCAGTGGTCGATCTCGCCCTTCAAATGCTCGACGACCCCGGCAATGTCCTTGTCGCCCATCGCGCCGAAGACTGCGTACGTGTACGGGAAAAATCCCATGTTGCCGAGATTCTGAGCCAAAACGGCTGCGGCGTGGGGGTTGTGAGCAACATCGAAAATGACTTGCGGCTTGCCGGGCAGGACCTGGAAACGCCCCGGCAACTCGACGTTCGCGAGTCCCAGCCGGATATCCTGCGCGGACACCGGAATGCGCTCACGCAGCGCTTCAAGCGCGGCCAGCGCCGCCGACGTATTGATCAGTTGGTTCGCGCCCTGCAAAGCCGGGTAAGCGAGCGCCGAGCGCCGCTGGGTCCGACCGATGTAGCTCCACTGCTGGCGCTCATTGCCACCTTGTGTTTCGTAGCGAAAGTCGCGTCCGACCAGCCACAGATCCGCGCCAATCGCCTCCGCATGGTCGATCAACGACTGCGGCGGGGAAGGATCGCCGTAAATGGCAGGCGTAGCCGGACGGAAAATGCCCGCTTTCTCGAAGCCGATTTTCTCGCGCGTGTCGCCCAGATATTCCGTATGGTCAATATCGATGCTGGTCACGATCGCGCAATCGGTATCGGTGATATTGACGGCGTCCAGACGCCCGCCCAACCCTACTTCGAGAATCACCGCGTCCAGGTCGCGCGTTGCGAACAGCCGCATGATCGCCAGCGTGGTGAATTCGAAGTACGTCAGGGAAACAGGCTCGGCCAGGTTCGCGCGCGCCTGCTCGACGGCTTCGAAGTGCTCGAGCAGCTCGTCGTCCGTGGCGTCGACGCCATTGATCCGCGCGCGCTCATTGAAGTCGAGCAGGTGCGGCGACGTATGACAGCCCACGCGATACCCCCCACGCACCAGGATGGTTTCGATGATCGCGCAGGTCGAACCCTTGCCGTTCGTCCCGCCGACCGTAATCACGGGGCACGTGAACTTCAGCCCGAGCGCGTCGCGCACTTTGCTGATGCGCGTCAAACCCATGTCGATACCAACCAGATGCGCGGATTCCAGGTGGGTAAGCCACGTGCCCAGGGTGGGGAAGGTGAACGATGAGGTGGTCGATGAAGTCGCCATGAAGTGATCGTGCTCGCTGGCCAAAACCCGCAAAATCGTGAAAGAAGCAGAAGCGAAGCGCCCAAACAAAAACGCCGCGCCGACCCTCGGCGGGTTCGCGCGCGGCGCCTGGGCCGTCATCGCTCAACGCGCTCTAAGCGGTCGGCGCACAACAGGCGCTTGAAAACCGTGCCTCAGGCGACCGCATCAGCCGGTTGCAGCGTCAGCAATGCAATCAGGCGCGCAATTTCTTCGCGCATCTTGCGGCGATCCACAATCATGTCAATCGCGCCCTTCTGGATCAGGAATTCCGAACGCTGGAACCCTTCCGGCAGCTTCTCGCGCACCGTTTGTTCGATCACGCGTGGCCCCGCAAACCCGATCAGCGCCTTCGGTTCAGCAATTACCACGTCACCCAGGAAGGCGAAACTGGCGGACACGCCGCCCATGGTCGGATCGGTGAAAACGGAGACGAAAGGCAACTTGGCTTCGGCCAGCTTCGTGAGCATGGCCGTAGTCTTGGCCATCTGCATCAACGAAAGCAGGCTTTCCTGCATCCGCGCGCCACCCGACGCCGTGAAGCAGATGAACGGCGTGCGCTGCTCCAGAGCGTTACGCGCGCCGCGGGCAAAACGTTCGCCGACCACCGAACCCATCGAGCCGCCCATGAACGAGAACTCGAAGCATGCGGTCACAACCGGAATGGTGTGGATCGCGCCGCCCATGACGACCATGGCGTCGGTTTCGTCCGTATCTTCCATCGCCTCTTTCAGGCGGTCCGGGTACTTCCGGCTGTCCTTGAACTTGAGGGCATCGACCGGCAGGATTTCCTGGCCGATTTCGTAACGGCCTTCCGGATCGAGTAACCCATCAAGCCTTTCGCGCGCGCCAATCCGCATGTGATGGCTGCATTTCGGGCAGACATGCAGATTCGCCTCGACGTCATTGCGGTACAGCACCGCTTCGCACGAGGGGCACTTGATCCACAGCCCCTCCGGAATGCCCTTGCGGCTTTTCGGATCGGTTTGCTTGATCTTCGGCGGTAACAGTTTGTCGAGCCAACTCATCGTATGTCCTTCCTGTTTCACGTGTTTTGCGGCCCGGTTGGAGTGAGTTTGAACCCTCCGGGCCGCAATAACGGGTTATTTTGCAGAATCGGGCGCAGAGCGAATTTCGGCGATAAAGCTCGTCAGCATCTGCGCCGCCTTCTCCGGCGGCGCTTCTTCGAGCAATTGCACGAGACGGCTGCCAATCACCACCGCATCTGATACATCGGCCACCAGCCTCGCGGACGCGGCGTCGCGGATACCGAAACCCACCCCCACCGGCAACGCGACATGCGCCTTGATGGCCGGGATTTTACTCGCGATGCTGGCCACGTCCAGATTTGCCGAACCGGTCACGCCTTTCAGCGACACGTAATAGACATACCCGCTCGCCACTTTACCGACCGCGGCAATGCGTTCATCGGTCGATGTTGGCGCAAGTAGGAAGATCGGGTCGATGCCGGCGGCGCGCATCGATTCGCTAAATTCGACCGACTCTTCCGGCGGGTAATCGACGACCAGGACGCCATCCACGCCAGCGTCCTTCGCCGCTTTGGCGAAGGTTTCGATGCTCATCCGTTCGATCGGATTCGCGTAGCCCATCAGGACCACCGGCGTGGTGGTGTTGGTCTCGCGGAAGCGTTTTACGTCGGCAAGCACGTGTTTCAGCGAGACGCCCTTGGTCAACGCGCGCTCGGACGAGCGCTGGATCACTGGACCATCGGCCATCGGATCGGAAAACGGCACGCCCAGTTCAATGATGTCCGCTCCGCCCTTGGCGAGCGCGTGCATGAATTCAACGGTTTGCTCGGGGTTCGGATCGCCGGCCGTGATGAACGGGATCAGACCTTTCTTGCCCTGCTCGGCCAACACCGCAAATGTACTTTTGATTCGGGACATGAGTTAATCTCTTTGCGCGAGATTCGCGCCTTTTAGCGTTTTTTAGCAGCGACTTGGTAGAATGTTAAGCGGCGTTCGCCTGATCAACGGTAGCGTCCGTGGTTTCAGCCTTCGGCTCAACCCGGACCCCGACGGAACGCGTCTGAGCCACCCGCTTTTCGGCAATCGCGTGATAGTCGGCGTTGATCTCGTAGCCAATGAACTCGCACCCATGACGCGCACAGGCAACCGCGGTCGTGCCGCTGCCCATGAACGGATCGAGCACGCGCCCACCGCGCGGACAACTCGCCAGCACCATGCGCTCGACAATCTCAAGCGGCTTTTGCGTCGGATGGTCGACACGCTCGGCGTGTTGCCTGTGCAGCCGCGACACCGACCATACGTCTTTCGGGTTGTAACCCAGCTCCAGCCACTTGCTGCCTTCGAACAATTTGCGCGAACGCGCTTTCTTCGTCACTGCGTCGTAGGGGATGCGGATGGGATCGAGATCGAAGAAATAATCCTTCGATACCGCAAAATAACCGATGTCGTCGTGCACTGACGTATATCTGCGCACCGTTCCGCCCATGCTCGGTACGCGCCGGTCCCACACGATCTCGTTGACCATCGTGAGGCGGCGCTTGAGGAACACGAAGATCTCCGGCGCATATTGCCACGTGCAAAAAATGTAAAGCGAACCGCTTGGCTTGAGCTTCGGGATGGCCAGTTCAAGCCAGCCGTAGGTCCAGTCGAGGAAAGCATCGCCCGAACGCATGTCCGAGTCGTTGCCGTAATCCTTGCCCAGGCCGTACGGCGGATCGGCCACAATCAAATCGATCGAGCCGTCCGGGAGGTTCGCTGCATCGCTGAGGAAATCGCGGTGATGCAAGTGGATGCCGCGGTCAGTGCTGCCGTGGACATCTCCACCGGCGGCACCGTGCGCACTTGCATGATCGATTTCATCGCACATCGGTTGCGGGCTCAGAACGTGATGCCGGTGTGCTCGGCGACCGTATGCATGTCCTTGTCGCCACGGCCCGACAGATTGACCAGCAGCAGCTTGTCTTTGGGCAATTTGGGCGCGAGCTTCGCGGCGTAAGCGAGTGCGTGGCTCGATTCCAGCGCGGGGATGATCCCTTCGATCCGGCAGCAATCGTGGAAACCCTTCAGCGCTTCTTCGTCGGTAATGCCCACGTACTCGGCACGGCTCGCATCCTTCAGCCACACGTGTTCCGGGCCGACGCCGGGATAATCCAGCCCGGCTGACACCGAATGCGTCTCGATGATCTGGCCGTTTTCGTCGTGCAGCAGATACGTGCGGTTGCCGTGCAGAATACCCGGACTTCCGCCGATCAGCGACGCCGCGTGACGCCCGGTGCTGATGCCATCGCCTGCCGCTTCCACGCCGATCAGCTTCACGTCCTTATCTTCGATATACGGATAAAAGATGCCCATTGCATTCGATCCGCCACCCACGCATGCAATCACCGCGTCCGGCTGACGCCCCATCATTTCAGGCATCTGGACCTTGCATTCATCGCCGATCACCCGTTGGAAGTCGCGAACCATCATGGGATAAGGATGCGGCCCCGCCACCGTGCCGATGATGTAGAACGTGTTCTCCACGTTCGTCACCCAGTCGCGCATGGCTTCGTTGAGCGCGTCTTTCAGCGTCTTGGAGCCGGATTCGACCGGTACGACCGTCGCGCCAAGCAGCTTCATGCGGTACACGTTCGCCGCCTGGCGCCGCACGTCTTCCGAGCCCATGTAGACCACGCATTCCATGCCGAAACGCGCGGCAATAGTCGCCGTGGCGACGCCGTGCTGTCCCGCGCCGGTTTCCGCGATGACGCGCGGCTTGCCCATCTTGCGCGCGAGCAGCGCCTGGCCAATCACATTATTAACTTTGTGCGCGCCCGTGTGATTCAAGTCTTCGCGCTTGAGGAAGATTTGCGCGCCGCCGAGCATGTCGCTCCAGCGCTTGGCGTGATAGATCGGCGACGGCCGGCCGACGTAGTGCTTCAGCTCGTATTCGTATTCCGCGATAAACGCCGGATCCTTGCTACATTCAGCGTAGGCGTCACGGAGTTCATCGAGTGCGTGGATCAGTGTTTCAGATACGAATGTGCCGCCATATGGGCCGAAATGGCCCCGATCATCTGGTAAGTTGTACATGTGTCACTCTCTCGGTACGTGGAAGCGTTGCGCTTGTCCAGGTTAATCATCCAGCGTCTGCTTCGCGCACCGCGCGTACAAACGCCGCCATTCGGGCGTGATCTTTCATGCCCTTCGCCCCCGCTACTTCGATGCCACTGGAGACATCGACTGCATAAGGGCGCACGCGCCAGATGGCGTCAAGGACGTTTTGCGCGTTCAACCCACCACTCAAAACGGCCCGATGCCCGAGATCTGTTGGGATAAGTGACCAATCGAATACCTTTCCACCGCCACCGTAGCCGTCGACGAGCGTGTCGAGGAGCAAACCGCTGGCTGCTGAATAATTAAGGGACGATTCTACCAAATCGCGTGCAGTGGCATCAGGCCATACGCGCACAGCACGCCACCACGGCAAGGCGGCCACTTCAGCGAGCGCCGCGCACTGCGCCGGGGTTTCATCGCCGTGGAATTGCAGCAGGGACAAGCACGCATTCGATGTCACCTCACGAATCCATTTCGGCGTGGCGTTGACGAACAAACCGACCGCCGAGACGAGCGGCGGCACGTGCTCCGCCAGTTCGACAGCCTGCCCCACGCTGACCGAACGGGGACTTGGCGGATAGAACACAAAACCCACGGCATCCGCGCCGAGTGCAACAGCAGTATCGACGTCTTCCGTCTTCGACAAACCGCACAGCTTGATTCTCGTCCGGCGCAAATCGCTCCTCATACCGTCACTCATGCCTCGTCTCGTTTTTGTTGTCCTGCCAGACCGCGCTCCAGGGGTAGCTCCCCAGACGCGGCGCGGGAACTGCAAAGTCCTCAGGATAGCCGACCTCGGCCAAATACAGGCCGTCGGGCATGAACGTGGGCGCCACGCGTTTGCGGTCGCGCGCTTCCAGCAATTCCGCCATCCATGACGCCGGATGCTTGCCGCGGCCAATCGCGACAAAACACCCCATCAGGTTGCGCACCATGTGGTGCAAAAACGCATTCGCCCGAAAACGGAAGTGGATGAAATCACCCTGCTCGACAATATCGATTTGATGCAGGTATTTCACCGGCGTCTTCGCCTGGCATTCGGACGAGCGGAACGCGGTGAAATCGTGCTTGCCGATCAGGCAGGCAGCAGCTTCGCGCATTGCATTGGCATCAAGCGGCGCGTAGCACCAGCCGGCCCAGCCGGTGATCATCGGCGAGCGGACGGGGTGGACGTACAGTGCATAGTAATAGGTGCGCTCGAAGGCGCCGAAACGGGCGTGGAAGTCGTCAGGCATCGAACGCGCCCACTGGACCGAGACGCTCTGCGGCAAGAACGCGTTCGTCCCGCGCACCCAGGCGAAGTCGGTGCGCTCGAGTTCGGTATCGAAATGGACGACCTGGCCGAGCGCATGCACGCCGGTGTCCGTGCGCCCCGCGACGACCGTCTGCACGCGCGTCTGCGTGAATTTCCCCAACGCGCGTTCGAGGACGTCCTGCACGGTCGGCACGTCCGATTGAGTCTGCCAGCCGCTGAAGGCCGAACCGTCGTACTGAATACCTAATGCAATGCGTTTCACAGACATCTCAGGACAGCGGCGCCAATGTCGATAACAGCGCGGCGGTAGGTTGGCGCGTGGCCGGATCGTTCGATTCGATCACTTCCTGCAGCAACGTGCGCGCGCTGGATAAATCGCCGAGTTCAATGTATTCGACGGCCAGTTCGAGCTTGTTGCGGGCTATGGTCGAGATTTGCTCGGGCGTGAAGGCCGACAGCGGCTCGGTCTGGCTCGCGGGTGAGTGTAGTCGAAGTCGAGACTCAACGGACCGAAACGCGATGCGCCAAGGCCCGCCACCGATGCCACGCCCGCCGTGCCGGATTCAATTTCCTCCCTCGCGGATGGCGGAAGCGTAGTCGGTTCAGGGTGACGACGCTGCTCTCGAAGACGGCCGGGTCGGTGATCGGTTGCGGCGTGGCGGGCGGGGGCCAAGGGGGCTTCGTTTTACGCGGCGGGTACAGGCGCGGCGGTAGCGGGAAAACCAGCGGCTGGACGTGGGCTTCGGACCGTACAGGCGCTTCCTGACGCGGCGGCAAACCGAAATCGAGCACGCTCAAGGCTTCGATAGCCTCTTGCGGGAATTTGGGCTGCGGGAAGCGGGAAGCTGGCGACGGTACGTTGTCGTAGGAGGACGCGTCTTCCGCGTCGTTTCGCGGGTTGGTCGCTGATTCGTGGGTAGCCGACTCGGTCGATGCAGCGTGTTCTCCGCTTTCGTGCGCGTTGGCGGCGTGCGCCGCTGCTTCCCGGGCTTCGGCTTCTCGGGCGGCAGTTTCTTGCGCCTCAAGCTCACGCGCCGCAGCTTCCTGCGCCACGGCCTCGCGCGTCACTTGTTCCAACGCCGCCGCCAGCTCGTGTTCCCGAGCTTCCATTTCTACGCGCAACGCCTCGGCGCGATCCGCTGCAGCCCGCTTCGCCGCCAATGCCGCTTCGATCACACCCGGGCACGGCGGCGTGAAATCGCGATGAAGCGCTGCGGGTGCATCGGAATGGCGCGCGTTTAGCGCCCGCGTCGCGGAGGACCGAACTCGTCGCGTCCTGCGCACGGTTCTCGTCCAGCGTGACTCGCGCGCCGTCGACATCATCGTCTAGTGCATTGCTCTTGGCCGGAGGAAACGGCTTGTCTTCGGTCGGGGTATCGAAGGGACTGCGCGGCATCGTAGTTTTCCATGCTCGCGGCCACTAAGTTCAGCTCGCTTTGGCCGCGCTGAACCGATGCACCGTCGAGATCGGCAGCGCTCGTGGGCGCTTGCGCGTGGCTCGCCGATTCATCGTGAGGGGGTACAATGGTTGGCTAAGGTGGCTTTGATACCATCGTCGGTTCTTGCGGCACTCGTTCGTCGGTGGTCACCAGCAGCAGTAAGTCGACCACCACGACAGCCACGACGAGCCAGCCAATCGGCCCGTTCGCAGGCATGGCCGTAGAACCCGTTGCTGACGGTGCGCTTACCGGTGCGAAAGTCGCCGCAGGTGCGCTCGATGCGCTCAATGCCGCCGCTTCCGATGCGGGCACCACTTTGCTCGCGCTTGCAGCCTTGCTCGACGCGTTCGGCACGACCGTAGCAACCGCGCCACTCGCCGCCGTCACGGCTCCGTTCACTACCGATGCCCCCTCGGTCGACGCCGCAGCCTCCACGGAACCGCTAGCTTCGACCGCCGGCGACGATGCCACCACAGGCGCAGAAGCCCCGGACGCAGCGCCAGCCACCTCCACGCCCTCGACCACCACCGGCACATTCAACACCGATCCGAGTTTCAAACGGCTTGGGTCATGACCCATGAACGCGTTGGGATTCGCGTCGAAGAGCGCGCGCGCCATTTTTTCGCGCGTGGCGCAGTCATTCGAGCCGGTGATCTGGGAGGCGATGTCGCTGAGCGATTGCCCCGGTTTCACGCTGTACTTGCGTAACGGTGCCCGCCGCCGACGCAGCCGCTGGCGCAGGCCTCCGAAACGGCTGACGCGCTGCTGGCCTGGGCGATGGCATCGGAGGAAACGAAAGTCCCGAGCAACACACTCGCGACGCTTGCCGCGACCAGCGCTGCGTGCCGCGAGCCGCTGAGGAAGCGAGGCTGTGAATGAAGCGGCCGACTCGGACGAACGATCATTGAGACTCCAGGCGAGTGGACAGCGAACAAGAAACCAACAAAACGGGGTGATATCCAAAACTGGCCGCAAAACGACAAAGCGCCGCGCAAGCGCGACGCTTCGTTGAACTACTGCGCGTCGTGGCGCATAGTTTATTTTACTTGTCCAGGCAGGATGCGCAGCATCCGGCGCAGCGGCTCCGCCGCGCCCCACAGCAACTGGTCGCCAACCGTAAATGCCGAGAGATACTCGCCGCCCATGGCAAGCTTGCGCAAGCGGCCAACCGGCACCGTCAGCGAGCCCGTGACCACTGCCGGCGACAAATCGCGTATCGACGCTTCGCGTTCATTCGGGACAACCTTCACCCAATCATTCGCCGACGCCAGGATGCCGTGCAATTCGTCCAGGGGCACGTCCTTCTTGAGCTTGATGGTCAGCACCTGCGAGTGGCAGCGCATTGCGCCAATCCGCACGCACAGGCCGTCCACAGGAACCGAACCCGGTTCGCCCATGGCGGGCAATCCGAGAATCTTGTTGGTTTCCGCGCCGCCCTTCCACTCTTCCTTCGACATGCCGTTGCCGAGATCCTTGTCGATCCACGGAATCAGCGAGCCGGCCAGCGGCACGCCAAAATGATCGACCGGCATACGCTCGCTGGACATGGCTGCCTGCACGCGCTTGTCGATATCGAGAATAGCCGACGACGGGTCCGCCAGATCTTCCTTGGCCGCGCCGTACAACACGCCCATTTGCTGCAACAGTTCACGCATGTTCTGCGCGCCCGCGCCGGAAGCCGCCTGATACGTCATGGCTGTCGTCCATTCAACCAGGTTTTGGTTGAACAAACCGCCCAGCCCCATCAGCATCAGGCTAACCGTGCAATTCCCGCCGATGAAATTCCGACCGCCCTTGACCAGCGAGTCCTTGATGGCGTGCAGGTTCACCGGGTCGAGGATGATGACCGCGTCGTCCTTCATGCGCAGCGAGGAAGCCGCATCAATCCAGTAACCCTTCCAGCCGGCCGCGCGTAGTTTCGGGAATACCTCTTTGGTGTAATCGCCGCCCTGGCACGTAACGACTACGTCGCACTTTTTCAGGTCATCGATGCTTGTCGCATCCTTGAGTTTCGTCTCGTTTTTCGCGAACGACGGCGCATTGCCGCCCGCATTGTTGGTGCTGAAAAACACCGGTTCGATCAGGTCGAAATCGCCTTCCTGCTGCATGCGTTGCATCAGGACGCTGCCGACCATGCCGCGCCAACCAACGAGACCTACGTTCATGACTAACTTTTTTGTGGACACTCCCCGCTTGGGCCTGACCTTCCGCCGGCGTGACCGCGCGGGGAAGATGGGCGGGCACGACAGGCGATCATCGGAACGTGATCGTTTTGAGGGAAATGGTTTTCGTAATGCGTTTGGACAGCGCAACCGTACCCGGAAGCGTGTTCAAAAGCGTAATGGCGCGACGAGTCGTGCGGGCGCCTGAGCTAAAACCGCCACATGAAGTCGAGTCCAGAGAGATTGAAGAAGATCTTCACCATAACAAAAGAGTCTACACGATAACCCGCATATTCGTCCTTCCGTGCGAGCGTTCCACGCCGTTTCGACGTGGTTCGTGCGCTAAAAGCGACGAATCGAGATGAAATATCGCGATCAGTGGCATCTTTAAAAGACGTCCGCCGCGAGAGGCTTTTCCACCAGAATTTTTCGCCGACACGTGCGGTCAATTCATCTGATGAAAAAGCCCGTTGCCGGATTAAAGAGCCGCGAGCATCGCGTCGCCCATTTCCTTCGTGCCGACCGTACGGTCGTCCGGCGTCGCGATGTCGCCGGTACGCAGGCCCTGCGCGAGCACCTTCTTCACCGCCGTTTCGATCCGGTCAGCCTGGTTAGCCTTGCCGAGCGAGTAACGCAGCATCATGGCGGCCGAGAGGATGGTCGCCAGCGGATTCGCTACGCCCTTGCCCGCGATATCCGGCGCTGAACCATGCGACGGCTCGTACAAGCCCCCTTGTTGTTTTTATCGAGCGAAGCGGACGGCAACATGCCGATGGAACCCGTCAGCATGGCGGCTTCGTCGGAGAGAATGTCGCCGAACATGTTGCCGGTCACCACCACGTCGAACGCCTTCGGCGCCTTCACCAACTGCATGGCTGCGTTGTCCACGTACATGTGCGACAGCTCGACGTCCGGATATTCCTTCGATACATCGATCATCACGTCGCGCCAGAATTGCGACGTTTCCAGCACGTTGGCTTTATCAAAGCTCGTCAGCGTCTTCGCGCGTTTTTGCGCGGCCTGAAACGCCACGTGTGCAATCCGACGCACTTCCGGCTCCGAATAACGCATGGGTCAAAGCCTTCCTTCGCGCCTTCGAACAAGCCATCCGGCGATGAACGCACGCCGCGCGGCTGGCCGAAATAGATATCGCCGTTCAGTTCGCGGATGATCAGGATATCCAACCCCGCGACAATCTCCGGCTTCAGCGACGAAGCTGCCGTCAATTGCGGATAACAAATGGCCGGACGGAAGTTCGCGAACAATTGCAGGTGCTTGCGCAGACCCAGGATGGCCTGCTCCGGACGCAGCGCGCGTTCGAGCGAATCGTATTTCCAGTCGCCCACGGCGCCGAAGAGGATTGCATCCGATGCTTTTGCCAGCGCGAGTGTCGCTTCCGGCAGCGGATGGCCGCTCGCCTCGTAGCCTGCGCCGCCGACCGGCGCTTCTTCGAGTTCGAACTTTTCGTCGAGCGCGTTCAGGACCTTGACGGCTTCCTTGATGATCTCCGGACCGATTCCATCGCCGGACAGCACTGCAATCTTCATGGTGTTTCTTTTTTCTTGTCTTGTTTGTACGGGCGGGTTCGAGCAAGCTCGAACCCGCCCGCCTTCTTCGCATTTAGCCGACGATGCGGTTATTCAGCCACGGCTGCTTCGTGAGACGCTCGTTTTCGAACTGACGGATCTTGTCGGCGTGACGCAGCGTGAGCGCGATGTCGTCAAAACCGTTCAGCAGACAGAACTTGCGGAAGCCCGGCACTTCGAACGGGTATGCCGTACCGTCGCCGGTCAGTACGAGCTGGCGCTCCAGATCGACCGTCAACTTGAAACCGTTGAACGCGTAGGTTTCGTTGAACAGCTTGTCGACCTGGCTTTCGGTCAGGACGATCGGTAGCAGACCGTTCTTGAAGCAGTTGTTATAGAAGATGTCCGCAAAACTTGGCGCGATGATCGCGCGGAAACCGTACTGGTCCAGCGCCCACGGTGCGTGCTCGCGCGAGCTGCCGCAGCCGAAATTCTTGCGCGTCAGCAGGATTGACGCGCCCTTGTAGCGCGGCTGGTTCAGCACGAAATCCTGATTCAGCGGCCGGTTCGAGTTGTCCTGGCCCGGCTAGCCTACATCGAGATAACGCCTCATCGAACGCGTTCGGGCCGAAACCCGTGCGCTTGATCGACTTCAGGAACTGCTTCGGAATGGTCGCGTCCGTGTCGACGTTATCGCGATCAAGCGGCGCCACGAGCCCGCTATGTACGATGAATTTTTCCATGATGCTTTACCGGTTTGGTTTATTTAACCGCGTTGCTGATTGCGTTGCCGGTGGCACATACGTGGCTCGCCAAAGCCGTGGACCGTATTGCAGCCCGCGGCAAGCACAGCGACACCCAACGCGACGGCGATTAACGCCAGCGGAGCAGCGATGCGTTTCATGCCAGTTCGCGGATATCGACGAAATGGCCCTCAATAGCCGCTGCTGCCGCCATGGGCGGGCTCACCAGATGTGTACGGCCGCCTGCGCCCTGACGCCCTTCGAAGTTCCGGTTCGACGTGGATGCGCAGCGCTCCCCCGGCTCCAGCCGGTCGGCGTTCATGGCGAGGCAAATCGAGCAGCCGGGTTCGCGCCACTGGAAGCCTGCGTCGAGGAACACCTTGTCGAGGCCTTCACTTTCCGCCTGCGCCTTCACGAGACCGGAACCCGGCACGACCATGGCCAGCCGGATGTTCGACGCCACGCGGCAGCCCAGCGTCTTCACCACATACGCCGCGGCGCGCAAGTCTTCGATCCGCGCATTCGTGCACGAGCCGATGAAAATCTTGTCCGACTTGATCGATTGCATCGGCGTGTTGGGTTCGAGCGCCATGTATTTCAGCGCACATTTCAGCGCACGTTCGATCGCGTCGCGCTTGACCGGGTCCTTTTCGCGTTCGGGATCCGGCACGCGGCCGTCGATGGACGTCACCATTTCCGGCGACGTGCCCCATGTCACTTGCAGCACGATCTCAGCGGCGTTCAGCTCCACCACGCGGTCAAACTTCGCGCCCGGATCGGACGTGAAGGTGCGCCAATAGGTGGCTGCCTGCTCGAATTCCGCGCCATGCGGCGAGAACGGACGATCTTTCAGGTAGTTGATGGTGGTGTCATCGACCGCAACCATCCCAGCCCGGGCGCCTGCTTCGATAGCCATGTTGCAGACCGTCATGCGGCCTTCCATGGACAGCGCCCGGATGGTCGAGCCGCCAAATTCGATGGCGTAGCCATTGCCGCCCACCGTACCAATCTTGCCGATGATGGCCAGCACGATGTCCTTCGCGGTGTAGCCGGGCGACAGCGGTCCTTCGACCTTGACGAGCAAGTTCTTGCTCTTCTTTTGCAACAGGGTCTGCGTGGCAAGGACGTGCTCGACCTCCGATGTACCAATACCATGCGCCAGCGCGCCGAATGCGCCGTGCGTGGAGGTATGCGAGTCGCCGCAGACAATGGTCATGCCCGGCAGCTTGGCGCCCTGTTCCGGCCCGATGATATGCACGATGCCCTGGCGCAGGTCGTTCATCTTGAACTGCGTGATGCCGTAGGCGTCCCAGTTTTCGTCGAGCGTGTCCACCTGCAGCTTCGAGATCGGGTCCGCGATGCCGTGCGAACGGTCGGTAGTGGAGACGTTATGATCCGACACCGCCAGGTTCGCGCTGATCCTCCATACCGGTCGTTTGGCCAGTTTCAGGCCCTCGAACGCTTGCGGGCTAGTCCTTCGTGGAGCAAATTTCAGGTGTTGTGACTGGGGGAATGTTTTTTGGTTTGATGATTATGCCACGCAGGACAGCGCATTGCGCTAGTCCACCAAAAAAACTGATATAAAACAGTGAGTTAGGGTGGTAGTGAAGCTACCTGTATGGGGAGTACCGGGATGAGCATAAGGCGGAGTGGCAAAGGAACGTCCACTTCATGAATCCGGGAACGACAGGATCAAAGCGGTGGACTCCCATGGCTTCCCGCAGCGCGGGTGCATGCATTGAATGCCAGTGCATCAAGTCCTTGTTCGATAAGGCGATGCCACCCACCAAGCGAAAAAGGCCCGAGCGTGGCTGAGAACGCTCTGTGAAGTGCGTCGCTACCCTGCAATGCGCGCGCTCATCCAGGACGTATACGGGGGAACGATCCGAAAAGCTCGTCGAGCACTCCGCGCCAGTTGCGGCTAGCCTACCCGCGAGACAGCCGCAATCTAAACAGTCGTGCCGTTCAGGACGATTTCAAAGGTCTTGAACCGCCCGGGAATCGTGGAGGCTGGTTAGGTGGAGGCTGGTTAGTGCTGGTTAGTTTAAGTCGATACCGGCACA
>CALNPU010000063.1 GCA_940588625.1 uncultured Caballeronia sp. | reverse complement strand
GTCGGTCACTCGTGTCCGTCGTAGCGATAATTGCATCTTCTACGACAGGCAGGGAACGGTTCAAATCAGATGCTTACTTTGCAATCGTGGTCAAATCTTCATTGCAATGGACAACGGTCGCCGTACCGTCGGCCTGATTGCGCACGTACCGCAGGCTATCGCTTGGTAGAGCCCGGCCAGACCCGGTGTGTGGGAGGTGACTAAAACTTGCGTGTTCTCGTTTACCGCAAGTTCCTTGAGCGCTTGAACAAGCAACCGCTGGGTCGGGGTGTTGCGACGTTTCCGACTCCTCAATGGCGTAGATGACGCTCAATGCCTTGCTCAATGCCTTTTCTGTACGTCGCCTCTCCGCTTCAGCCCGAAAGAAGTTCAGAAGAATGAGGCGGCGAACGCCGCTCCCGCGCTTGTTTATGGGGATGTCGTTATCGCCCACAAGGCCAAATTTGAAGACATCCCATTTAGGGTCGGTCTTAAAGAAGGGCTTAAGCTCGCTCGCCAGGCGACCATCCATCTCATTCATTCAATTCTTCCAGCGTCCGCTTCGCAACGTCCTCTGCCCGAAGCCTCACCGCATCCTCGATCTTCTTCAGATCGTCCGCCATCTCCTTAAGCGCTTGTGTGATCGCGAACTTGAGCGGGCTTTGAACCTCCTCGTCGCCGTCCTGGCTTGGCCGGTCCGAGCGGAACAACGCATACATGGGAAGCTGCGGCTTGAGCTGATCCCAGACCTTCTTGGCATCCTCCTTGTCGAGCGGGAGCAGTCGGTGCTCCGGCGTCAGCGGTTGACAAGCATTACGGATTGTTTGCCGCATGCTCCCGTTTACTGTCAAGTTCACAGTGGACTCATCGATACCCAGCTTTTTGATTCTGGTCTTTAGGTCGCTATTTTTGAGCGTGAGCAGGTCGGCGGCATCGGCATTGGTTGGGATGCAGCGCAGCCGCGAAAACCGCTTCTTTTGGGGTTTTGCCCGAACAGTCCACTCCTTAATGATTTCCAGCTCGCCTTTTTCGTTCAGCAAGTGCTCGACCGCGAGGGACGTGTGGGCAGCGGCGTCGAGAACTATTTCTCTCAATAGGCAGCCTTGTGAAGGCGCAGCCGATGCGGATCGTCGTGCCAGTGCCATGCACACACGCATCGCCGCGTTCTGGCTTGCCATCGTTGAAGAAGATTTCGAGTGCTTCGAGGATCGTTGATTTGCCCGCGTCGTTCTTACCAATGAAGGTGGTCAGGTCGTCGACCTCGATCCGGACGCCTTGGGCATATCCACGGAAGTTTTCAAGGATTACAGCAGCGAGTTTCACAAAGCCCCCCGACGAATGTGGTCCACCAACCAGCAGTTTCCTAACGTTTTAATTGCTTGAAATACGTCTCCGCCCTACAACTACGTCGATGGACCGAGCCACTCCGAGAGTGGCCTGTCACGTAACGGCTGCGGCCGCCGCGCTACGTACGGTAAGCGACAATCTCGTTGGGATCAAGTTCGCCAGCAGGCACCAGCTTGTAATGTCGTTCTTCGACGACTTTGAGCTGGTCATCCTCGATTCTCAGCTCGAACAATGCAATTTGATCGCTACTCACGAATTGAGCAGAGATCGGTCGGCATCGCAACGCCGGATATTTTTGCGCGCACCAAGCAGTGTCCTGCGCGGTCTGTACCGTCGAAATTTGGTCGCTGCCACCCTTAGCTTGTACAGGGATGACGTAGTGACAACCGTACTTGTCGAGACCGACGTAAAGCTCGTCGATCTCGATTTGCCCCATGTCCTTGACGCTCGTGCGCAAATGGTTTTGTAGCGAGAACGTGGTAAGATCAAGGAAGATGTCGATGAGCCGGTTGTAGCGCACCTTCGCGAGGAGAGCCTGTTCATCGTCAAGGGCGTAGGCTGCGATGATTTCCGGCGTGTTGTCGGGGATGCGGATAACAGCGAGATTCGGGTTCGGCAGAATTCGATTGGCGGTCGCCAGCCGGAAGCGGTACTTTGCACGTCCTACCAACTCGATAATCCATTCGTGTCCGTCCGACTGTGTGGCGATGATTCTCGCCGGCATGGGGACGCGAAACCGCATCGCATAAATCACGTCACCCAAATTGTCGGGCAGAGCGATGCCAAGCTCCTTCGCGGCTTCTTTCAGTGCCTTGCGCTCGAAAGGAATCTCGGTCGTGCCTTCGACGTATCCATCGAAGAAGATTTTTTCGATGAGCCGGTGATAGCGGGTCGGAGTCTTGGCTTTATCGTTCATGCGGCAGCCGCTTCCGTTTCGTCTTCGTAACGTACAACAGGACGCTGGCGCCGGGCGATGACGGTGCTAGGAACGCCGAACATGGCAGCCGCATCGCTCATCGAAATCCCAATCAGACTTTCATCGCCTAGTGTCAGGACTTCGGTAGGCTTTTCAGGCTTCTTTTTCAAGGCCTTCATAACCTGCGCGCCGACAGCACGTGCCAACATTGGAGGCACGCTGTTGCCGATCTGCCTGAAGCCGTGCCATTTGGTCGCATGGAAGCGGAACCAATCGGGATAGGAGTGCAAGCGCGCTGCCTCGCGTACCGTGATGACACGGTACGCAGTCGGATGGATCGGACGCGGCGATGTAAACGCGCCTCGATCACTTGCAGTACCGGCACGCAGCGTGTTGCAAATACCGTCGAGGGCTAGTTTCTTAAAACGGCTGATCGGTTCCACGTCGCCGGGGGCCGTAGCTGCAAAGCGGCTTCTCGACAGTTCGGTATGCTCCGTCAGCAAGGATCCGGTCAACAGGGATACATCTAACTGCCGTCGATAACTGAAGTCGGCGGGGTCGTCCTTTTTTCCGCGCAAGTACGCTGCATAGGTCGACGGTTTGCCGTACTTCGTCTTTGTCCAATCGCGCTCCCACAGCTCGGGAAACGTCTCGGCATCCGGGATGTCGCCAATCGCTTCGCCAACGGTCGTGTTGCCCGTCGGTTGCGGATAGGTCGGCAAGGGCAAGCCCTTGCGCGCACCCATGAGAATCAGCCTCCGCCTATCCTGGGGTACCCCGAAGTCAGCGGCGTTGAGAACCTTGTAGTTTGTTTCGACATTGTAGCCGCCCTCCTGGAAGGCTTCGATGATCTCTTGCAGAAACTTTCGGTATTTCCCGACCGTCAGCCCTTTGACGTTCTCGAAGATGAAGTATTTGGGCTTCAGCTCCAGCACGACTCGAACATAGTGATACACGAACTGGTTGCGCGAGTCGTCGAGTGCTCGCTTGCCAATGAGCGAAAAGCCCTGACACGGCGCTCCGCCGACCACAACGTCGATATCGCGTTTGCCGATGCCGGCGCGTTGTCGTAGCTCGTCGCCGGTTACATCAATGACACTCTTGCAAAGAGTAGCGCAAGTAGGGAAGTTGAACTTGTGGGCGGCGGAGTGAATGGGGTCTATGTCCACCGCAGCCACGATGTCGAAACCGGCTTGTTCGAAGCCGAGGCTCAGCCCCCCAGCTCCCGCGAAAAGGTCGATCCCGATAGGGCGAGTCATAAGAGAAATCCCTGTTTTTGGTTGCAAGTCGTTGGCCGCGAGTTTACGCGAAAACGATCGCTTTGTCGATCGCAATTTTCACTCTGTGTCAAGCAGATCCTTCAGGCGCGCTGTCAGCCCTTCGAGATCGGCCAGCTCGCATTGCCAGACGACGGCAACACGCCAGCGAACCGACTCAAGAGCAGCCTCCTTGCGAGCATCCCGGTCGCGATTGGCGGCAATTTTCGGTTGCCAGTATTCGAAGCGCGACTTCGGTAGTTGACCGATGCGGCAGCCGTGGCCGTGCCAGAAGCAGCCATGCACAAACAGCGCGACGCGCCGGCTTGGGAAGACCACATCGGGCGTTCCTGGCAAGTCTTTTCGATGGAGCCGAAAGCGATAGCCGAGCCGATGTACCAGAGAGCGGACAATCATCTCTGGCCGCGTATTCTTTCCTTTCACCTGTTGCATGAGGTGTCGGCGCTGCTCGGGATTCAGGCGGTCTGTCAATGTCGATCTCTACAGGAGGCGCTTTGCCAAATCTTCCCGCACGGGGATGGTAATACCGCATTAGCATGCGCGGGTCTTTATGGCCGGTAATCTTCGTCAGCTCGTGCATCGGAAAGATCGACGCTAGCCGCGAAGTGGCTTCGTGTCGCAGATCATGGAACCTTAGGTCCGTCAGAAACTTCGCATCGGGTCGTCGACCGGCCTCACTGCACTCCTCTTGGAGAGCTGCGTGCCCGCGCCACAGCACGTTCGAAGGCCCTGGTAACGACGTCGCTCCGGATTTTGAACACGCTCGCTCCATGGTCGCCCAGCCCATCGCGGCTGGGGGCAACTTTGGAGGCATCTTTGGCGTCGTCACGATTGTTTTTCAGGGCTTGAAGTACGGTGACGGCCCGAGGCGACAACGGTACATCGCGCGCGTCGCCGTTTTTCGTCGTCGGCAGATGTGCGACTCTGCGTTTTAGATCCACGTTCTCCCATTGCAGCGACACAACTTCTCCCCGGCGCATCGCCGTTTCGACAGCCAGCCAGATGATGGCGCCAGCAGCGCCGAGCTGCTGGCTGCTATAACCCGCTCAAGCTCGCCATCCTGCGCGCCGCGCTCCGATTCAGGATCGCCGTCATCTGGAATCTCTGTGGCGGGCATCGCCGCTAGAGGCGATGCGCCGCCGTCCGCGCGTTATCCGGCCGCGGCTTCCGGACCAGCTCAACCGGATTCGACAGGCTTTCCATGCCCCATTCCTTCCGGGCAACATTGAACACATGCGAAGGAATAGCTAGCCGGCATAGTACCGTGGCAGGCTTATAGTCCCTCAACCACACGTCCCGAAGCTTCGCCAAGTCAACCGCCTTGCAGGTCTTGATGACGGATGATTCCTGCGCTGATCCTTTCTTTGCCAGGGAGATTTCTTCTTCATACCGCTTTAGCGCCTCATAGAGGGTTGTCGCTTCGGCTTCGCTGGCTGACCGATATGCCGCGTGCCATTTCGGACTCGATCATCTTGGCCCAGGCTTCTGCCTCGGCCTTCGTATTGAAGGTCTTACTTACTGTGCAGGGTAGCCGTATCATCGCACCTGTGCCACGCCACTGGTAGGGGCCTCGTTTGTCGATGATAGTGGCCATCGGGGAAAAAGGTCATCTTGAGCTAAGTGTGCCATAAAAGCAGAAAAATCTGTGAAGCTATTGATTTCAAAAGGTCCATTTTTACGTTCGCAATGCGAAGGTTGGGAGTTCGATCCTCCTTTCCACCAGGAGATCTCAAGGAAACCTGCAGGGCGAAAGCCCTTGCGGTTTTTTTCATGCTCATTGCACCTCCACCAGCTTTGTCTGAATTTTCGGCGGAGTCTCCCGAACACGTCTTACACCTATGGACAGGGATTGGCATTACAAAAGAGCCGACGTTGAGTCGGCTTTATTGCATTTTGAGGCACCTCGCAAGGTCCAGTCTGAGCTTCAAGGGACGACCATTTTCTCGGTTGCAAGCGTTCGCGGAAATGCATGCGAGTCAGTATCTTCCAATACTGCTCCAGTTCCGCGCCGGTTAGTCCCAGACAACTGTTCGGACAACCGACTATGATGAATGTAACCTTCAAACAGGCTACTGCGACGAAAGATACTGATGAGGTGACACACCAAACAACCGCCGGAACATCACGGTAAACGCGCTCGGCGTGCTGTAACCGAACTCCAGCGCCACTTGTGCAACGCCCGCACCAAGCGCAAGCCGCGTCGTGGCTTCAGCCGCACGCATATGCTGACGCCAATGCCCAAAGCTCATGCCAGTCTCGTCCTCGAAATGCCTTGCAAGCATCCTGCCGCTTGTGCCTATCTCGTCGGCCCATCTGTCAAGCGTGTGGTCGGTTGCGGGCTCCGTCATCATGTGCTCACAGATCGCGAGCAACCGGGAGTCGCGAGACAGCGGCAGACCGCCTTGGCCCAGCGATGGCGCTTCCTCCAACATCTTGAGCAGTAGCGGCACAGCGAGCGCTGTCCGGCTCTGGCTCGTAATCCAACCCGTCGCGAAGCATGCCGGTGACCAGTTCCCGCAGAAGCGGCTCCACGGGGATGATGCGGCCAGTCTTCCATAACCAGTCGCAATGTCCGGGTTGATTGATGCTCACGATGCATAGATTGAGGCTCCCGATCACATGCAGTTCATGATCGATATTCGACGGTAGCCCGCGCGACGGGGGCAATGTCCACGTCCTGCTTGGCGTCAGCACGCGCACAACGCCACTTAACGCGACGATCAGGTGACCGTATTCGTGTGGTGCCAGAGCTCTTGTTGACCGTTGCGATAGGTGATCGCACGCACGGTCCACGTTACGCGGCAGTTGTCGTCGCTGATGCGGATAGCGTTTGAGCAGGAATTCTTTTATGGCAGTCGAATGAGGATAGCGCTTAGTTTTGGCCAAAAATTGGCCAAAACTGACAAATTCTTCTCAACCTTTGAGAAAAGGTAGCCGGTATTCTTGCAACGGTCAAATATGATAATATTGGTATGATCGATAACGCTAACGCATCTCATTACATAAAAAATACCGTTTATGCGCAAAGGTTGATTGAAATGAAGATCGGGGAAATTTCCAGCTTAGTGAGGCTGGGCATCGTCGCCACCTTGGTTGGCAGTACCGTGTTGCCGACTTATGCCACAAATGCGGGCGGCGCGGGTGCGTCACCCTACCCTTGCCGGACCAGGGCACGTTGCCGCCTATCAAGGTCAGCTCGAACGCGGTAGAAGATCCTCAGGGCCCGGGCGTGGGTTACGTGGCGAAGCGGTCGAAGACAGGTACCAAGACTGCTCCGAACTGATCACTAACCCGCAGAGTATCTCGGTCGTGACACGCCAGCAGATGGACGACCTCGGCGTGCAGACCATTGACCAGGCGTTGCGCTACACGCCGGGCGTGTACACGCAGGACGGCACCGACGTGCGCTTCGACCAGATTCGCGACCGCGGCTTCGCCCTCGATTCGTATCTCGACGGATTACATCTTTACCAGGCGCCTCGTTTCGCGACGCCGCGCATCGACCCGTATTTTCTCGACCGGCTCGAAGTGTTGCATGGCCCATGCGTCGGTACTGTACGGGCAAGGCAGTCCGGGCTGCTTCGTCAACTTCGTGAGCAAGTTGCCCACAGAGAAAGAAGCCGTATCACGAGATCCTGGTGCAGATCGGCAATCCAACACGTATCAACTCGGCTTCGATTTCAGCGGTCCTGTCGATCAGGCCGGTACCGTGCTGTATCGCGTGACGGGCGTGGCGCGCGACGCCGAAACGCAAGTAAGCCAGATCATCAAGGACCAACGTCTGGCGATCGCGCCGTCAGTGACCATCCGGCCAGACCGCGACACCACCTTCACGCTGCAAGGCAGCTTTCAGCAGGCCCCGAACGGCGGCCTGTTCAATCCGGTGACGGCGAGCGGCACGCCGTTCGCGAACCCAAACGGCCAGCTCGGGCCCCTACCGGTATTTCGGTGATCCGAATCGCGACGACATGCCGCGCACGCAATACTGGTTCGGCTACCAGTTTGATCGCCGCCTGAACGACACGTTCAGCGTGTCGCAAAACGTGCGCTATCTATCGCAGCAGTATTACCAGACGTCGGTCACCGGCGCGCTCGCGGCGAACAGAGCCACGGTGCCGATGTTTGCTAACACACGGACCATGAGCACTATTCGCAGTTCGAAGCCGATACCCCACGCGCAGGCCAAGTTCGCGACCGGCGACGTGACGCATACGGTGCTTTTCGGACTCGACTATCAACGCACGCTGCTGAGCGACAGCTACAGTGGCGCGGTTGTCGGGTCCGTCAATATCTTCAATCCAGATTTTTCCACGTTACCGACTATACAGGCCAACACACGGGCTCGACTATGCGTCGAGCACGCTTGGCGTCTACGCGCAGGATGAAGTGCGTTACCGCAACTGGGCGTTGACACTCGGCTTGCGCGAAGACTGGGTCCGGCACGAACCAGCAGCTCACAACTACAGGGCAGTTCCATCGCGCATGCCGACGACCACGCGTTCACCTACCGTGCGGGGCTCGCGTATGAGTTCGACAATGGCATCGTGCCGTTTGTCAGCTATGCGAAGTCGTTCCAGCCAGTGCTCGGTTCCACCTTCAGCGGTTCGCCGTTCCAGTCGACTACCGGCAAACAGGTCGAAGCCGGCGTGCGCTATCAGCCGAAGTCCTTCGACGGCTACTTCACGTTGTCCGCGTTCATACTGACACAGAACAACGTGTCGACACAGATCCGGTCCACTCGACCTTCTCGATCCAGACCGGCCAGGTGCGCTCGCGCGGGATCGCGAGGTGGAGGCTCATGCGAACCTGACGGGGAAAACATCAAGCTCATTACGTCATATGTGTATTTGAATCAGATAGTCACGGAAAGTACCACGGCCAATGTCGGCAAAACGCCGCCGATCACACCGCGCCATACGGCCGCGGTGTGGGGAAACTATACATTCCACCGTGGACCACCGCTGCGCAATTTCGGCTTCGGTTCGGGCGTCCGCTATGCGAGCAGATCGGAAGGAGATCAGTTCGATTCCTTCACCGTACCGTCGCGCGTGCTGGTCGACCTCGGCGTTCACTACACCTTGAAGGACTGGAGCCTTGCGTTGAATGTGAACAATCTGTTCAACCGTGAGTACATCTTTCTCTTATTGCTCGCTGGCGTCTGTATGTTACTGGGGCGCGACGCGTACGGTTCTGGGCACGGCCCGATATCAATGGTGAGCGAGGAGGAAGGCGATTCATGCGGCAGATTAGCTTGACAGGCATCCGGCATTCGAACGGGTCGCCATCGTGCTGAACCGGAGAGCGTCTTTTTGCACGCGGCGACGCCGCACACTCGCCGCTCTGGGCGCGGCGGCGTTAACGCTGGTGTTGCCGGTGGCCGCGTTCGCATCGTCGCCGGCATCTGGCGCGACGTCAGCCGGACGCATCGCCATACTCGATTAGGGATTGACCGAGGTGGTGCTGTCGCTTGGCGTGACGCCGGTGGGCATTTCGCGGCCGGTCTGGTACACGCGGCTCGACGGTGATCCGCCGTTACCGCCCAGCGTGGTCGATACCGGCTTGCTGTTCCAGCCCAATTTCGAAGTGTTGCAGGCGCTTCGTCCCGACCTGATCATCGTGACGCCATGGCATGCGCCGTTGCGTCCGCTGCTCGAGCGCATCGCGCCGACCTTTGCCGTGCAGTTGTCCGGTCCCGGCATCGACGTGTATCCGGCTGTGCGCAGGGCGACCCAACTGCTCTGGAACAAGCTTGGCCGCGCAGCGGAATCGAACGCGCTCATCGCACATGCCAACGCGCAGATCGCCGAAGTCTCTCACCAGCTCGCGGGATTTCGCGCGACGGGGCGACCTGTTTATCTCTTGCGCCTGATCGATGATCGGCATATCTCGGTGTTCGGCTCGAACAGCCTGTTCGGCGGCGTGTTGAGCCAGCTCGGACTTGCGAATGCATGGCAGGGCCTCGCCGATCCGCAAGGCGCGACGGAGGCTGAACTCGCGTCGCTGGCGAAGCGTCCAGACGCGCAGGTCGTGATGATCGGCATGCCGGCAGGAGTCGCCGCGCAGCTCGCGCAAAGCCCCCTACGGAATGCGCTGTCGTTCGTCAGGCAAAACCGCGTGCAGCATATTGGTCCGCTGCCGCCGCTCGGCGACATCGTCACATCGATGCGCTTCGTGAGCGGTCTCCCGCAGATACTGCAAGGAGTCACTTCAGAATCACACGACGACCGGCGCACCCGCCGGCGCCGCTCCTCACGCGTGGCGCATGCCCGCACTTCTCGTGGTTCTCATCACTTGCCTTGCCTATCACACACTGTCGCTGCAGCTGCCCGCAGCGCAATGGCTGGGCGCGATCCTGCCCGGCGCCGACGCGACGCTGCCTCAGCTGGTTGTCCGTTACAGCTGGCTGCCGCACCTGGCGATGTCGCTGACGGCCGGCGTGGCGCTGTCACTCGCGGGTGTCGTGTTCCAGCAGGTGCTGCGCAATCCGCTGGCGGAGCCGCTGACGCTTGGCGTGTCGGCTGGTGCGTATCTCGCACTCGTGATCGCCGCCGTCGCCGCGCCCGCTGTCGTTCCCGACATGCGCTTCGCCATCGCACTCGCAGGGGTGAGACTCGCCATGCTGCTCGCGACGATGGCATTGAACTGGCGCAAGGGCTCCGCGGCTGTTTCAGTCGTGCTCGCCGGCATGATCGTGAATCTTATCTGTATTGCGGCGCAATCGCAGTGCTGCTGATCATGTTCGAACGCTCGCTTGCCGCCGTCTTCATCTGGGGCGGCGGTTCGCTGAGTCAGAACGGCTAGGCGTCCGTCGCATGGCTGCTGCCACATGTGATCGTCTGCGGGATCGGCGCGGCGCTGCTCGTGCGGCCACTCACGCTGTTCTCGCTCGACGACCGCGGTGCAAACCAGCTCGGCCTTTCGCTCGCGTGGGTGCGTCCGGTTGCGCTTGGCATTGCGGTGGTCCTGAGCGCATTCGTAGTCAGCGCGGTCGGCGTGATCGGCTTCGTCGGGCTTGGCGGCCCTGCGCTTGCACGTCTCGCGGGCGCGCGCAGGTTCCGTGATCAGTTACTGTGGATGCTGCGCCGGGTGCGCGTTGAAAGCCCCCGGCCGATTGTCGAGGAGAACGAGCCGCCGCGCCGCGCGCTGCCGGGCACGCTCGTGCTGTTGTACGCCGTGTTGTTCGTCGTGGTCACCGTGTCGTTGCGCGTCGCAGTCACGACACGCGGCTGGCATTGAACGAGCGCAGCGGAGTGGCCCGCAGTGGAATTCTGGCGGCTGCCGCGGCTCGTAGCATCGCTTGGTGCAGGGGTGATGACGGCGCTCGCCGGCAGCGCTGCTGCAGCGCGGACAGGCAACCCGATGGCGAGCCCGAAGTTGCTGGGCGTGAGCGGCGGAGCAATGCTTGGCATGCTGATCGCGGCGATCCTGACGGCGGGCGGAACCGTCGTGATCGGGCCGATGTCATTCGTCGGCCTCATGGCGCCGCATCTCGCGCGCCTGCTCGGTTTTCCGCGCGCTCGCAGATGTTCGTGGCGGCGCTCATTGGCGCGGTGTTGATAGTGCTGGCCGACTGGCTTGGCCACATCGTGATTTTTCCGCAGCAGAATGCCGGCCGGCATCCTCGCGACGCTGATTGGCGGCCCTTACCTGATGTGGCTCTTAAGGCGGTAATGGCAGCGCCAGGTCAGCCCCACTTGGGTTCAAGCCTGAAGTCGTTCGTTATCCGGAGAACACAAAAAAAACCGCTCAGAGCCGGGGGCTGTGAGCGGACAAAATCGGAGAGTTACAACGACATCATGCGCATTCATGGCCTGCGCATGAGATGAAGTATGCGGCGTTGGGTATCAGCGACGAATACGAAAACTCTTAAAAGTTCAGCATTTCGTTTCGTTCGCGCGTATTGCGTTGAAACCCGAAACTCAGAGGGGCCGGGCGTAGAGGATCGCCGTGATATGAGGGTAACGCTCGCTCAGGTGCTCGCCCCTTTCTTCCGATTCACAATCGCTGTCTCCGATAAATCGATTTCCCGCATCAGCTTGTTCAAGGTTACGTCGTTGATTGCCTGCTGCGTACGCATCTTGAGCAACTCCGAGCTCTCCGCGCGCAATGCGGCCATCCTCAGCTTCATCTCCACCATTTCGCTTTGACGGGCCGCCCGGCAGGGCTCGTCTTCTTCGCCGAGCCCTTCCAGGCGCCGCCGATACAGGCTCATCACCCGCGCGGCCGAATCCGTGCAACGGGCGGACGCCGCTTCGTCCATCTGCACACTGAGATTTTCCTGGGCGGTATCGATAGCGCGGATAGCGGCCTGCGCCGCATGCCAGCGCGAGATCCATTCCTCGGCGGCGTGCGGATCGGCGCGTCGTTTCAGGCCGTTCAGCAGCAATGGCAAACCGACTACGCCGATCAACAGCGACATCAGGATCGTCCCGGATGCAATGAAGACAGCAAGGTCGCGTCCGGGCAACTGCATGCCATTTGGCAGCACTTCGGGCAAGGACAGCACGCCCGGCACCGCGTTCGCCACGCCGTGTTTCGCGGCGCCGCGGCTCGCGACCCAGCGCAGCACCCAGACCCACGCGAAACGCAGCCCGTACACAACGCGATCACCACGGCGACCACATAACCCAGCAGCAAGCCGACTTGATGAAGACCGTCGTGATGCGCTTCGATCAATGCACGTCCGATAATGTGCGGAAACTGCAACCCGAGCAGGATGAACACCATGCCGTTGAACACGAATTCGATCATCGTCCACGTGCTGGTCATGCGGATTCGTGCTGCCGTGGGAATGCCTTCGCGCAGACTCTGGAAGTTCATCATCATCATCATCCCGGCCGATACCGCCGCCAAAATGCCCGAACAACCGAACCGCTCGGCGATCAGATACGCCGCGAATGGAATCAGGAGGGTGAGGACGACGCCGACGGCGGGATCGTCGTCTTCGGACAATTTCACGACCCGCCCTGGAATGGATGTCACGAGCCAACTGATTGCTGCGCCAATTACCAGACCGCCCACCGCGATCAGCACGAAACTGATCGCCGCTGCGCGCAGCGAGAACACGCCCGTAAGCGCCGCCGCGATGGCAAATTTCAGCTCGACCAGGCCGGACGCGTCGTTCATCAGCGCCTCGCCTTCCCAGGATGTGCATCCGGTTCGCCGGAATGCGGCCCTTGCCTGCGATGCCGCTGAGCGCAACGGCGTCTGTCGGCGATAACACTGCGGCCAGCGCGAATGCGACCGGCAGCGGCATCGCGGGGATCATGAAATGCAGGAACCAGCCGAGTGCGCCCACGGTCATGAATACGAGGCCCAGCGCAAGCAGCAGGATCGCGCGGCACTGCATGAAAAATTCGCGTTTCGGGATGCGCCAGCCTTCGGCGAACAAAAGCGGCGGGATGAAGAGCATCATGAATAGCTCGGGATCGAACGTGACGTGCAGGCCGAATCCCGGCCACGCGAGACACGCGCCTATCGCGATCTGGATCAGCGGCAGCGGTAGCGTGAAGGGCAACGCGCTGGGCAACAGGCTGGTGGCGAACCCGGACAGGGCGACCGCCAGCATCAAGATCAAGACAATGAAAACGATTTCCATAAATTGACAATCCGGCTGGAGCGCGGCGAGTCTCTTGCGACGCTTCCTTTTAACAAAACAAGGAAGGGCCAAAGTTTAGCGTGGACATGTTTCAAGGGTTGCAGAAGGACGTTTTGAAGAATCAGGACCGCGCTGGAGCCAGCATTGAGATTTGCACCGTTTTGGTGCGATCACACGTCGCACCGTGAGTCTGGCGGTTCGTAGCGGTGCACATGCGAGCGTGCAGTCTGAAAACGCTTGGGCTGGCGTGAGCACGGAGCTTGCTTTATCGAAGCGGACGGGGACGGGTAGATTCCGCTTGCAGATAAACGAGGGCAGGGTATGAAATCAGGATTGAGGGTGCCGGTTGCGCGATGTCAAATGCAATATGACCGCGACCATGACCAGCAGCAGGGACGAGGATCCAATGCGGGTATCCGGACGGGGAAGGCAAGATGGCAATAGCAAATCCTGACAAGGTGTGAAGCCGGTTTCGCCGCGGACATTTGAACTGAGCGTGACGTCGGGGTTCGACCGGTATTCGGTCGAACACGGCGCCTGGACGCTGTCGAGCGTGTTTCAGCCGGTCGTTCAGCCTGTCGCATATGCGGGCGGGCGGTTACGAAGGCTTGCGGCGTGCGCACGACGCGCTCGACCGCGTGGTGTCGCCGCTCGATGTATTCGAGCCAGGCCGCGCGCGTAGGCGAGGCGATGCAGGTTGACCGGTTGTCGCAAGCGCTGCATCTCGAGAACTTCAATGTGCTCGGCACGGAGAACGAGTGGTTGTTTCTCAACGTGCATCCGGCCGCGTTGACCGAGCCGTATCACATGGCGGCGTTGCTGGCGAATCTCAAGCGCTTGCAGATCGAGCCGCGCCGCGTGGGAGGTGCTGGAGCAACGCGCTGACGATATCGAAACACTCGCGGATGCCGTGCTGAATTTTCGCGAGCATGGTTTTCTGATCGCGCTCGACGATTTCGGTGCGGGGCATTCCAATATCGAACGGATCTGGCAACTCGATCCGGATATCGTCAAGTTGGATCGTGTGATGCTGTCGCATGCCGCACACTCGGCGCATTCCGTGCATGGGACGAGTCACTTGAAGTATCGGCGCAACATGGAAGCGATCCTGTGCGGCGTGGTGTCGCTGCTGCACGAGGCGGGCAAGCTGGTGTCGATCGAAGGCGTGGAAACCGAGCACGAGGCGCAACTGGCGCTTTCGAGCAGCGCCGACTTCGTGCAGGGTTTTTTCTTCGGCCGGCCCAACCCCGGTCTCGCCGATGCCGCGCAAACGCACACGTTGATGAGCGAATTGACTGAGCGTTTCCGGTTGCAGACGGAGGCTAAGGAACGTCGCGTGGCGACGCGGCTGCAGCCCTATGTGCGTGCGTTCGAGCGTGCGGCGGAACGGCTGGCGGCGGGGGAGCCGTTGGAGGAGTGTGCTGGAATTTCCTGGCGCTGGATAACGCGGCGCAGTGTTTTCTCCTCGATGCCAACGGGCGGCAGGCCGGGCGCAATGTCGTGGCTAAGGGCCGATCACGCGGCGCATGAAGCGCGGTTGCTGCCGCTTATCGATGCACAAGGGGCGAACTGGTTGCGGCGACCGTATTTCCGGGCGGCATCGGGCAACCCGACCGCGTGCATGTGACGAAGCCGTATTTATCGATTAATGAAGCGCTGCCGTGCGTCACGCTGTCGATCAAGACGCGCGGTGGACAACAGTGCGTGCTGTGCGGGGATATCGACTAGATTGCAGAGGAGAAAGAGTAAGAGTAGTCAGTTTCGTGCTTGCGGGTTATGTATGGCCTACGGAGTGGCTATCGAACCGCTCAGCGTGCGGTCGTCACTTCGCCACCACCACTGGAATACCCCTCAACGCCCCGGCACCCTTCACCTCATTAAGCGATACCTGCACATATCGCCTCGTCTCCCGATCCCCAACTTCACTCCGAGATCCCGTTCGCGCCGCTTCACCATCGAAAGATTCGCGAGCTTCACATGTCCATAACCGCGAATGCGTTCGTGCAGCAGCGCAAGCGTTTCGACATCTTTCGCGTTATCGGGCGTCAGCACTTCAAGCGCGCGTCGAATGGTGATTTCGTAGTCTCCGGGAAGCTCGCGCTCCATCTTTTGCTCGAGCGACTTGCCGAACGGATCAATGACCGTGCCCCGCAACCCGCGAACCTTCGACATCATCCCAAGCACTGGCCACAACCATTGCCCGAACGTCATCTTGTGCGGCTGAGCGCCGTTCCTGGCCTTCGATAAAACCGGCGGGGCCATATTGAATTTCACCGCGAAATCCTGACCCGCCGTGCCTTCGAACTGCGCTTCCAGTGCAGCGCGGAATGCCGGATCGGTGTGAAACCGTGCAACTTCGTATTCGTCCTTCACCGCCAGCAGCCGATAAAACGTCGAAACCACCGCTCGCGTCACTGCTTCGTTGCTATGCGCCGCAGCAGCCGAAACCAGCGCCCGATATCGCATCACATAACTCGAACCGCCATAAGCCAGCAACCGTGCTTCACGATCCGCGATCAATGCGTCCAACGGCATGGCAGCCATCTCGACTCGCGGCGTAACCGCAGCTTTGCGCAGCGCTTCCAGCGCATCCATGTCCGCAGCAAACGCCAGTTTTTTCATCGGCACAGCGTCGATCACGCGCATCAACGCCGCGTGCGACACGGGCACAAGTCCGAGTTGCCACGCCATAATCCAGCATCAGGATATTCGCGCCTATGGTGTCACCCAGAAAACGCGTCGCAAGCCTGCGCGTTGCACGTGTTCATCCGCTCGGCACCCGCCGCGTGCTGCATCATCGGTGAAAGCGAATCGTACGAACGACAGCACTGCGCCGCCTTTCTGCGCAAAGCCCATGAAGTCGAGTACGGACGCGCTCTTGCCCTCCAGATGCGCAGCTCATGTGATGAGCGCGCCAACCGTCACTACGCCCGTGCCGCCGACGCCGGTAATCAGAATGTCGTACGGCGCGTTATCGAGTTCGAGCCTGGGTTCCGGTAATGCATCGACGCGTGTGCCGCGAGGCGCTTCAGGATCGAAGACATTGCCCGCGGCTTTCTTGAGCTTGGCGCCTTCGAGCGTAACGAAGCTCGGGCAGAAACCGTTCACGCACGAGTAGTCCTTGTTGCACGATGACTGGTCGATTCGGCGCTTGCGTCCAAGTTCGGTTTCCACCAGCTCCACCGACAGACAATTGCTCTGCACCCCGCAATCGCTGCAGCCTTCACACACGGCTTCGTCGATGAAAAAGCGCTTGTCGGGGTCAGGAAATTCGCCCTTCTTCCTGCGACGCTGTTTTTCCGCCGCGCAGGTTTGATCGTAGATAAGTACGGTAACGCCCTTGATCTCACGCAGTCGCCGCTGAACATCGTCGAGTTCGCGCCGATGATGGTATGTCCTACCCTTCGGAAACTGGTCGTGATGGCCGTCGTATTTCTCGGGTTCATCGCTGACGACTACCAGCGTTGCAATCCCCTCCGCTTCTACTTGCCGCGCGATTTGCGGCACGGAAATGCTGCCGTAGACGGGTTGGCCACCGATCATCGACACTATATTGTACAGGATCTTGTACGTGATGTTGGCCTTCGTCGCGACCGCTTGGCGAATAGCAAAGATTCCTGAGTCAAAGTAGGTGCCATCGCCGAGATTCTGGAACACGTGCGGCGTTTTCGTGAACATGGAATGCGACGCCCAATCCACGCCTTCTCCGCCCATCTGGATCAAGCCCGTTGTATCGCGCTCCATCCACGACGCCATGAAATGGCAGCCGATCCACGCCTGCGCGATCAACCCTTCAGGCACTTCTTTCGTCGATGTATTGTGCGGACAGCCGGAGCAAAAATACGGCGTGCGTTTGACGGCATCGGCGGCGTTCGACAGGATTTGCGGTGCGACGAGATCCACGACTTTATCGCGACGATCCAGCGCAGGCTTGTGCCGCGCGAGCCAGTCCGCGAACACAGCACACGATGGACGCAGTTCGCCGAGCGCGCTCAACAGCATTGCATTGCCCCATCCTGAGCGTTCTTGCCGACCATGATCGGACGCGCGCCTTGTGTCCGGTTATACAAATGGTCCTTGATCTGCTGCTCGATCACTGGGCCTTTTTCTTCGATCACCAGGACTTCGGAGAGACCTTCTACGAAGGTATCGAGACGCGTAGTTTCCAGCGGAAACGACAGACCTACCTTATAGATCCACACGCCGGCGGCATCGAGGTCATCGACGGTCAGGTCCAGACGGCTCAACGCCTCCATCAGGTCGAGATGCGCCTTCCCGCACGTCACAATGCCGACGTTCGCGTGTTGACTCGGAACGATCCATTTATCGATGGAATGGGTCTGGGAAAAATAGCGCACGGCGTCGAGCTTCGCTGCCAGACGTGCTTCAATCGTCAAGCTTGGCAAGTCGGGCCAGCGATTGTGCAGACCGCCTTCGGGCACGACGAAACCCTGCGGCACGGGCCACTTGGTCTGGAACGCGTCCAGGTCGACGGTCGACCCGGACTCCACCGTCTCCGATATCGCCTTGTACCCCACCCACGCACCCGAAAAACGCGACAACGCCCAGCCGTAAAGACCAAACTCGAGCATATCGGCGATGTTCGATGGGTTCACGACCGGCATGTGCCAGGCGATCATCGGCTGATCGAACTGATGCGGCATGGACGACGACACGCAGCCGTGCGGCGAGGAACCGTACGCGTTGCCGTGCTTGAGCGCATCGCCGGCCCGATCCATACCCGGTCCCTTGCCGTACCACATCGCAAATACGTCCTCCACGGTCCGCTCGGGGTCAGATTCCATCCGCTGCGTGCCGAGCACGGCCGTGCCGCCTAGTTCCTCATTGATCGCGGGCAAAAAACGCACGTCATGCGACGCAAGGAGTTTTTTCGCTTTCCACAATTGCTGATCGACCATACCCAGCGGCGATCCGCGATAACCGCGCACAAATCCTGCGGTATTCAACCCGGCGGCGCGGTCTAACTGGCGTTGCATCAGGACCAGCCGCACCAATGCCTGCGTGCCGGTGATGAAGATCCGCCCGTGCGCGGCGTTGAGGTTGTCGGTGAGTTGGTAGTTCGCTAGCGGAGGGTTGTCTGCAAAAGGCACACGCGCGTTCATGTAAAGGGTCTCCGGCTTCTTATCGTGGGAATTGAGGGAATATCACCATTCTTCCCCGATATAACCGGAAGGTTTTTGCTTTCTTGGCGACCGAACGCTCGTACCAGAAACAAAATCGATCTTTATTGAGATGCAGGAGCGGAAATCACCTGCCGAATGGCTAACGTGTGGTTACCCGCGTCTCGAAACCCTCGGGAGCGGGTAATCTGGATGCTCCCTGACAATGCCGCGCCACGAGAAGGAGTTTGCTCATGAAGCTCTACTACTGGCCGAAGACGCGCGCATTTCGTGCACTATGGATACTCGAGCAATTGCGCGTGCCGTACGAGTTCGCGTACGTGAGCATTCGGGCTGGCGAGCAAAACGCACCGGCGTTTTGCTCGGTGAACCCCATGTCGAAGCTGCCTGCGCTGGATGACGACGGCGTGTGTGTCGCGGAATTGGGCGCGGTGTTGCTCTATCTCGCCGATAATAAATACCCGCAAGCGGGGCCGGACGTTCCCACTGACAACCCGTTGCGAGGCCGTTTCCTCATGGATATTTTTCACGGGCGCCTGTCTCAAACCGGCAATGGCGGAACGGATGACGGGCGCACCGGGCAACAGCGTGAGTTTCGGCGGGACGACTTGGGCCGCGTGGAAAAGGTGATCGAATCGGCGCTGGCCGACGGTCCCTGGCTGCTAGGCGAACGCTTTACCGCCGCCGATATCCTCGTCTCGAGCACACTGCAGATTGCCTATATGGTGGCGAAGCTGATTGAGCCGGGAGGCGTGTTGTCAGATTATGTCGCGCGCGCCACGTCGCGGGAGGCACACGAACGTGCGGCATCGATCAATAAACAGGAAGCGCAGAAGGTGCCGTCAGCCGCCTCGCAGCAGCAGACGGGCACGGTTAGCGTGAAACCCTGACGCCCCTTTGGATCAGGGGAAGGTCTTGGGCTTGGGAATGCCAGCACCGGCTTCAATGTCCGAGACGGCTTGCACATGCGCGGCGTTGATCGCGTCAGTGAGACTCGACAAGCTGTTATCGCCGCCAACGGTTTTCCACGTTTGCACGGTTTTATCGAGGTGGCGGATTTCGTATTCGGCGTCTCAGCGCGTCCCCTGCAGTTCAATGGGCCGCACATGGATAATAGACGCCGTAGAGGAAGAGTTGTTCAGGCATGGTGGTTCTCCCCTTCAAGCAACGGCGGCGAGCAATTTCGGTGCCGCCGTTTTTTCACAACTCGAGTTCGCCGAGGATCCGGTGCGCGAGCACGCGGGCTTCTTCCAGCGCCTCTTTTTCGGACAGCGAGGTGGCCGTGACGTCGTACTGTTTCGGCTCGGAGTCCTCGCCATCCTCACCGTCGTCCCGCACCAGCGTGACAACACCTCGAAACTGGCCACCACCTACGGCGTGGGCGCCGATGGTCGCGGTGTAGATGCCTTTCGTGTAGATCGTGTCTTCCATGATGCACCTCCGGCAAAGGTTGAAACGATGCTAAGGAAACTCTGCAAAAGTCCTGGCATTGGGGTTCGTGTGAACTATCGTGGGACGCAGTGGAGTGAATGGAGGAGA
>CALNPU010000062.1 GCA_940588625.1 uncultured Caballeronia sp. | reverse complement strand
CGAGCAAGCGGGAATCGGTTGGATGGGCAATCGCTTTGGGCATCACCGTCGTGTCGACGATCACGCGCTTCACGCTCTCTGACCACCGTTCACACTTCGTTATTGTCAGCGGGAGAATTAAACTGGTGTCGAGTATGCTAACCGCTACCTACCCGCAATAAGCTGGTTACATCGGGAAACGCACCCTGATCGCTGATTGCGAATCAGGGCGGCATAATTTTAGTACTCCAATAGAAAAATCATGATTGAGCAGGGCATCCTCCAAAACGGACTTGATCTCATCACAGCGTTGGCGGAGAGCAGCCGCGCCAGCCAGCGCCAGCTTGAAGAAGCTGTCACGGAAATGAGGACGCGATTTGCCGACAACGCTGGTGTACTCAGAGCACTCGCATTCGTCTTGAACACAAACGACCGTTTTGCGGAGGCGTACAGCGTTGCAAGACAGGGACTAACTATTGATCCGACGCATCCTTGCTCCATCACAACGCGGCGCGTGCATTGATTCGTGGCAGGACTGTCGAGGGTCGGCCACATAGTATGGAAGGAAGCAGCGCGGCTTTTGCCTGACAACCCGTATCTGCAATTCCACTTCGCAGGTGTGCAGCTCGCCCTCGGTGAATATGACGAAGATGACGAAGGCTGGAAACGATACAGATGGTTCTACGATATCCCCGGCACCGGTAATCAACAGATTCGCCCCACATTTCCAGAATGGAATGGTGAACCTGTTACGGGGTGCCAGTTCCTGCTTGTCGGCAAGCAAGGGCGCGGCGACGAAATACAGTTCCTGAGATTCGCCAACTGGCTACATAGCCAAGAAGCGACAGTAGATGTCTTAGTGAGCGAGTCGATATCGTGCCTGGCGAACAGCATGACGAGCATAAGGACCGTATTCACCACGATACCGCCAGGCCCCTATACCTACTGGTGCCATATGTTAAGAATGCCGGAGCATGTGAAACTTGATTTAGAGATGCTTCCTGTTGCGATGCCTTATCTCTCAGCTACACCGGATAAACAGCACCAGTGGAAAACGTACATCGACGCGATGTCGTTGTCAGGAACGAACGCAAAGAATAAAAGCATCGGCCTTGTATAGGCGTATAGGCTGGTAGCCCTGCTCACGGGCTAGACCGCTTTCGCTCTATCCAGTTTGATGCGCTGAGGCCGCTATTTCCAATTGCCGATATAAGCTGGTTCTCGTTACAAAAGGGTGACCGCGAGCGTGAATCGCTTTCGCATGAATTTGGCCTGCACACCTTAGGGCCCAGCTATCGGCGACTTTACCGATACGCTTGCCATACTGAAGATTTGCTCATTACCGTTGACACGTCAGTGGCCCACCTTGCGGGCGCCGCACAGCCACCCGTGTGAACGCTCGTCCCCGCTAACACGGAATGGCGATGGCTAACCGGTAGAAAAGATAGCCCGTGGTATCCGTCGATGCGGCTATTCCGTCAGCGCCAACTTGGCGGTTGGGATACTGTAATCGACGAGGTACGGTGCGCATTGCAGGCATGGTCGGGCGCGGGCGACATTGAGACGTGATTTTTTCACAAGCCTTTTAATTCAGGTTTTGCAAAACAAGGGCGCGTGACAAGTCACTTTTTAAGCCCCATCCCCCACGCACAGCGCGTAAAATCTCGCCGCGGCCCGTGACGCCGCCGCTCTATGCGGCATCAGGATCGAAAACCGCCGCGTCAGCGGCTCCGGCGCGATTCGCAAACGCTGCTGCAATGCGCCGTCCTCATGGCGCATCGACATCGCGGACACAAAACCAATCCCCATTGTCGCCCGCACGGCTTCCTTTACGCTTTCCACGCCCACGATTTCTAGCGCGACCCTCATGCACACCCGCCCGAGCACACGCACGCCCGACCCGCCTTGAGGCGGCCGCCAGCGCATGCCCGCGCGGCGCAATCGCCACGATTTCGTCCTCACGCCACGGCGTGGCTTCGGTTCCCGGCGGCAGATCGGTGCCCACCGGCCCTTTGATCATTGCGATGTCCAGTGAACCCAGTGCAGCGACGATCTCGGCCATATTACCGTTGATCGTGTGAACCGACACATCCTGATGCTGCCGATGAAACTCCGCGATCAGATAAGGCAACAGGTAACTCGCCGGCGTCGTGCTCGCGCCGATCCTCAAAGTGCCGTGCTCGAGCCCCGCAGCGCATTCCGGTACGCATGCGCCTGCCCGACGGTCTCCCGAATCCGCGTGGCATAAACCGCGAGCTGTTCGCCGGCGGCGGTCAGCCTAATGCCGCGGCCATCGCGATACAACGGCTCGCCGAATTCGTCCTGCAATTGGCGCAATTGCCCCGATACAGCCGGCTGCGACAAATGCAGCGCAAGCGCCGCCCGGCTGGCTGATGCTTGCGTGCTCGGCGACGGTGGCGAAAGTTATAAGCTGATCTGAGGTCATAGTGGTTCAACTATCGGCTGGTTTACATCATAAATGACGATTTTTCATATATATCAATAATAGGATTAGCCACATCAAATCAAAACGGAAAAACCCGTGAACTCGCTCGCCACTCCTGCCGCATCCCACGCCGCTCCAACCAGTCAGACGCGTGGTCAACTGAACGAACGATATCTTGTTTGTCGCACTGTTCGCCGCCGCCGTCACGCAGTTGGCCGCACTGCCGTTCATCGCAAATCTGGGACTTAGTCCGCTGATCGTCGGCATTGTTGCTGGAGCTATCTACGGCAACGCGCTGCGTGATAGCATGCCGGAAAGCTGGGCCTCGGGCGTGAACTTCTCCGCTCAAGCTGCTGCGTATCGCAGGCGTATCGCAGTCGGCTTCTTCGGACTGCGCGTGAGCCTGCAGGAAATCGCGCAGGCGAGCTGCCGGGGCTGACGGTGTCGGTACTGGTGGTGAGCACGCTCGCCATCGGTAGGTACATGGGCGGGCGTGAAGCTGATGAAGCTCGACCGCGACACGGCATTGCTGACAGCGGCCGGCAGCGCAATCTGCGGCGCCACGGCAGTGCTCGCGTTCGAATCAACCTTGCAGTCGGAGCCGCATAAAAGCGCGATGGCGGTCGGCAGCGTGGTGCTGTTCGACACGCTCTCCATGTTTCTCTACCTGCTCGCGTTACACCTCGGCTGGCTGCATCTGGACCGCTGGGCGTTGGCCTGTTTTTCGGCGGCACGATCCACGAAGTGGCGCAGGTGGTGGGTGCGGCCAGCAATGTGAGCTCGGAAGCGACGCATATCGCGACCATCGTGAAAATGACGCGCGTGATGCTGCTCGTGCCAGTGCTGCCGTAATCGGCATGTGGGTAAACCGCTCGCCTAACAACGGTCAGGCCGACGGTAGCGGCACCAAGCGCAAGCTAGCCATTCCCTGGTTCGCGCTCGGTTTCCTCGCGCTCGTGATCGTGAATTCGTTGCATGTTTTGCCGGATACCGCGACGCACACACTGAACACACTCGATACCTTCGCGTTGACCATGGCGATGACCGCACTGGGTATCGAAACGTGGATCGAGCAGATTCGCCGCGCCGGACCGCGCGCACTGGTGAACGGCGCCATCGTCTATGCCTGGCTGATCGGAGGAGGACTCGCGATAACCATGGGCATCGAGCGCCTGCTAGGGTAACGTTCGTAGAAGTGCCGCTGCCGGAACACAAACGCCCCGCCCGTGCGGGATTTTTGCTTTTCAGCGAAGTTATGCAAGCGCAACGGCACGCACATTGCTACCCTTCTGTCTTTAGGTTTCCAGCAATCACAACCCCGAGGATATTGCCGATGGCCTACGAACTGTAATTACTGGGACGGTCTTCAAGGCCGAGGCGAATTCGTCCGGCTCGCGCTGGAAGACGCCGGCGCGGATTATGTCGACATTTCACGCGGCGCGAAGAAGGATGGACAAGGCACCGGCGCCATGCTGAAGATCATGAACAGCAAGACCGAGATCCCGCACGTTGCGAACATCCTGCAGTATCTGGGGCCAAAACTGCGTCTCGCGCCGAAGGACGAAGGGCTGCGCTATGTCGCGCACGGCTTGCAGTTGACGATCACGGACATTGCGACCGAAGTCCACGATACCCATCATCCGCTGGCGAACAGCCTTTACTACGAAGATCAGAAGGACGCCGCGAAGAAGCGCGCGAAGGATTTCATCGAGAACCGGGTTCCCAAGTTCATCGGCTATTTCGAGCGGGTGCTTGCGCAAAATCCTCATGGCGACATTCAGATGATCGGCAGCACCACCACCTACGTGGATCTGTCGATATTTCAAGTTGTCGAGGGCCTTCACTACGCTTTTCCTCGCGCGATGAAAAAGTTCGGCAGCCTGTATCCGCGCGTCACTGCGTTGCACGATGCCGTGCTGGAACGGTCGAATATCGCGGCTTATGTCAGAACTGGACCAGGACGCCTGAACCAGCCGGACTGTCTCGGACAAACGTAATCACAAGGAGCATCGGATGATCGAAACAATCCCCTCCTTCGGACTCGGCACCTTTCGCGTGGACGCGGAGAAAACCGCCAAGGCTGTCACGAGCGCGCTGCAACTTGGCTATCGCCATATCGATACCGCGCAGCTCTATAAAAAGGAAGCCGTCGGTAAAGGTGTGCGCGATTCGCTCGTGTCACGCGACGATATCTGGGTCACCACGAAGGTCTGGCACGACTGATTGCATCGTGACGATGTCGTTAAAAGCCTTGTCGACAGCCACAGGAAGCTGAACATCGGCACGATCAATCTCGCACTGATTCATTGCATTGGCCGTCGCCTGATAGCGTGGTGCCGATCACAGAATCCATCGGGGGATTTCAGGACGCACAGAAACAGCAGTTGATCTGGCATTTCGGCGTGTCGAACTTCACCGCGCCCTTGCTCGAAGAATCGTTGAGAACGCGCCCGGCGGCAAGGGCATTGTGACCAACCAGTTCGAAATCAGTCCGTTCCTCGCGAACCGCAAGCTGGTCGAGGCAACACAAAAGTTCGGCGTGAAGGTGACCGCGTATATGCCGCTCAGCGAAGGCCGCGCGCACAAAGACCGCACATTGAGAAGCATGGCGTGACCGCCCGCCCAGGTGACGTTTGCGTGGCTGCTGTCACGCGATATCGTAGTGCCGTCGGCATCGACAAATCCGGAACACCAGCAACTGAACTGGGACTCGCAGAAGGTGAAATTGGACGCCGACGATATCGCGAAGATCGATGCGCTCGACGAAGGCCGGCGAAACGCGAAACCGCCGTTTGCGCCGAAGTGGTGACTTCGTGGTTTGACGTAGGAAACAGCCTGACTTCGGTATAGCGAAGCCGGGTTTTCAGAACCCGCCCCGCTTCACCGTTCAACCCAAATGGGTCCGCTTCTCGCGTGCGGGCGCGACATCGTTCGTAGAAAGCGCCTGGACGATGATGCCACAGTCCGTCGCTGATTCTTCCGTCGTGCATTGGCCCCTCAGTTGCGCCTTGAGTTGCGTCAATTCTTCGATTCGCCTGTCCACATCAAGAATGTGTTCATCGACGAGCGAATTGATCGACCCGCCCGGTTCGCCGGGCGCATCGATTGCGCTGAGCAGATGGTAGATCTCGTCATGCGTCATATCCAGTGCACGGCAATTGCGGATGAACCGCAACCGTTCCGCGTGCGCTTCCGTGTAATCCCGGTAATTGGAATCCGTCCGGTTGGCGTGCGGTAAGAGGCCCTCTTTCTCGTAGAAGCGGATGGTTTCAGTCGTGCACTGGGCCATTTTCGCCAGTTCACCAATTCTCATTTGCTTGCGCCCCCGATCAACGCTTGACCTTGAAGTGACGCACATCTATTAAACCATAGATCCTCTCAGGAAGCCACGATGTTCCTACTCAGCGAAACGACTGACTAATTAATACGACGCTCGATGAAACCCCGGCCCGCTCACCGTGCTCCTACGGCCACAGTCACGATCACGGTCACGACCATTCGTCGGACCATGCGCATTCACATGAACATGCACATTCGCACGACGAGGCCAAAGCCCCTGTTTCGGCTCCTCTAAAGCCTTACTTAGAATGGCGTCGAACACACGGTGTTTCTCATCGTGCAAATGGATTGCCCGACGGAAGAAGCGTTGATCCACAAGAAGCTTTCCGCCATGCCATCCGTGCAAAACGTGCAATTCAACCTGATGCAGCGTTTGCTCACTGTCGACCACTCGCCGCTCGAACACGAGGCAATTGCACAGGCCATTCGCTCGCTGGGTTTCACGGCTGAGTTGCCGGAATCGGAGCGGCAAGGTGGAACGGCCACGGTCGCCAGGAAACCCACGCACTGGCCGGCGTCGCGGCGGTTGCATCGGAGATAGTCAGCTTTGCCGCGTTGCCCAGCTGGATCGTGACGTCGCTTGCCGTGCTCGCCGTCATTGCCGGCGGTCTTGGAACCTACAAAAAGGGCTGGGTCGCGATCCGCAACGGCAATCTCAACATCAACGCACTGGTGAGCATCGCTGTCACAGGTGCGCTGGTGCTCGGCCAGTGGCCCGAGGCAGCCATGGTCATGGTCCTTTCCAGCCTGGCCGAGCCGATAGAAGCGAAGTCGCTCGACCACGCGCGCAACGCCATCCAGAAGCTGATGCAACTTGCACCCGAGCGTGCGACCGTCCAGCAATCCGACGGCACGTGGCAAGAGGTGGATGCAAAATCGGTGTCGATAAACGCAATCGTGCGCATCAAACCCGGCGAACGAATTGGACTTGACGGCGTGGTAAGCACCGGATGATCGACAGTCAACCAGACCCCCATCACGGGCGAAAGCCTGCCGGTCGACAAAGTGCCCGGCGACGCCGTATTCGCGGGCACCATCAACGAATCCGGCTTGATCGAGTATCGCGTGACGGCGCTCTCCAGCGATACCATGCTCGCCCGCATCATTGACGCGGTGTCGGAAACACAAGGTTCGAAGACGCAGACGCAACGCTTCGTCGACCAGTTCGCGATCTATACGCCGGTTGTGGTTGTATTTGTACTCGCAGTGCTGCGGTCCTGCCGCCGCTCCTGGCCGGCGGCAGCTGGCCGACTGGATCTACAAGGCGCTGGTGCTGCTGGTGATTGCCTGCCCGCGCGCGCTGGCGATCTCGACACCCGTGACTATTCCTTGACTATTGTCAGCGGTCTCACTGCTGCGGCAAGAAAGGGCATTCTGATCAAAGGCGGGTCAACCTCGAAAGGGGACGCAAACTGACCTGGTTCGCGCTCGACAAGACCGGCACGATCACGCACGGAACGCCTGCGCAAACCGATAGACGCCAACCAATGCCGGCAACTTGCGGCCAGCCTTGCCGGGCGCTCGGATCACCCTGTGTCGCAAGCGTTGGCACGTGCAGCCAATAAGGACAACATTGCCCATCTACCCGTGGATGAATTCGAGGCATTGCCCGGACGCGGCGTGCAGGGAACGATCGGCAGCAAACCTTACGTGCTCGGCAATCATCACCTTGTCGAAACACTAGGGGGCGTTGTTCCGCCAGCCTGGAAGCCCGGCTCGACACGCTGGAGCGCGAGGGTAAGACCCGTCGTCTTGCTGATCGGCGAAGAAGGGGGGCTCGCCTTCCTTGTTCGCCGTCGCGGACACGGTCAAGGATACGAGCCGTGCCGCCATCGGCGACCTGCATGCGCTTGGCATTCGCACCGTGATACTGAGCGGCGACAATTCGCATACGGCGGCAGCTATCGCGACCGCCGTGGGTATCGATGAAGCCCGTGGCGACCAGTTGCCCGACGACAAGCTCGCCGCAGTGACAACGCTTGCGGCAGACGGTGCAGTAGTAGGCATGGTGGGCGATGGGCTCGGACACCGCTATCGAAACCGCTGACGTCGCGTTGATGAACGACGGCCTGCGCAAAATCCCGGCGTTTGTCCGGCTCTCGAAGGCGACGCATGCGATGTTGATACAAAACATCGTGTCGGCGCTGGGAATCAAGGCAGTATTTTTGTGCTTGCACTGACGGGCGCGGGGACCCTGTGGATGGCCGTTCTCGCCGATGTAGGGGCAAGCTTGCTGGTCGTTGCCAACGGACTGCCTGTTACGTCGATAACCCGCGCGCTCGAGCAAATCTGTTTGGGTGCATGCGCATGTGTGTGTCGGAGCACTGCCCCGAGGCCCCTTGCGGGGATATCCTTGCCCCGCACCATTGGCCTCGACTCGCTCTGACATTCAAGCTCACGTGCTTTCATTCCTGCTTAAACTTCGCACCCGGGCACAAATCCGGTTCCGTTTCTCCGAAGCCCACAACACCATGCTCGTGTGGGCCGTGATTGTCGGCGTGGCCGGCGCATTTGCGACTTCGGCGTTCCGCGAGGGTATCGACGAATTGCAGCGGCTCTTCGGCGGCACCAACAGTAAACACGCCTACCCCCTGGCCCGTGCGGGTCGCGCTGCCAACAGCAGGCGAGCTGATCGCCCGGCGTCGCAGCTCGGGTCAGGCAAATGCCGACTACATGGAGGCAGTGACCATTGGCGACGGCGGCGTCCCGGTCTGGCAAAACATGTGGCGCAGCATCTCGTCGCTGTTCACTATCGCCAGCGGCGGATCCATCGGGCGTGAAGGCTCGATGGTGCAACTCGCGTCGCTGATTGGCCGCTGGGTCCACTTCGACCCGCCGCGCCTGCGTCTGCTTGTGGCCTGCGGTGCGGCGGTCGGGATCACCTCGGCGTACAACGCGCCTATCGCCGGCGCGTTCTTCGTCACCGAGCTCGTGCTCGGCTCTATGGCAATGGAAAGTTTCGGGCCGATCATGGTGTCCTCGGTGGTCGCGAACATCACCATGCGCGAGTTCGCCGGCTATCAGACGCCTTACAAAATGCCTGTATTCCCGACTGTCACTGGCGTCGAAGTGGTGCTGTTCGTCGTGCTCGGATTGCTCTGCGGCATGCTGGCGCCGTATTTCCTGCGCCTGCTGGCTGCATCGAAACAACGCTTCGCCAAGCTGCCGCTGCCCTTGCCGATCCGGCTAGGATTCGGCGGCCTGATTGTCGGCGTGATCTCCATCTGGTTCCCGGAGGTCTGGGGCAATGGGTATGAAATCGTCAACTCGATCCTGCATCATTCGTGGACCTGGGAAACGCTGGCCGCGGTGCTGTTCTTCAAGATCGTTGCGACCGCGGCAACTGCGGGTTCCGGCGCAGTCGGCGGGATCTTTACGCCGATGCTCTTCGTGGGCGCAGTGGTCGGTTGCCTGTTCGGGCTCGCGGCACACACGATCTGGCCACACTCCACGTCCGCGCCCTTCGCTTACGCGATGGTCGGGATGGGCGCGTTTCTCGCTGCCGCCACGCACGCGCCGTTGATGGCAATCCTGATGATCTTCGAAATGACGCTGAGTTATCAGGTCATGCTGCCGCTGATGCTTTCGTGCGTGGTGGCATTTTCATTGCGCGGGCGTCGGCGCAGACGTCAATGTACGAGGTCACGCTGCGCCGCAACCGCGATGAAAAAGAGCCATGCGGCGTCACGCAGATGCGCGAACTCGTGAAACCGGCTGATACGGTCGTGCCGCTTGATGCAGACGTGAAGACGATGACCCGCGTGTTCCTCGAGTATCTGGTGAAGTACCTTTACGTCGTGGATTCGGACGGCCAGTTTCGCGGCATGGTGGCACTCAAGGACATCACGTCCGATCTGCTCGAGGAACACGACACCGAGGTGAAAACCGCCGAAGATTATCTGCAAGCTCATTTCGATGTCCTTACACCGGACATGTCGCTGGGCGAAGCGCTGCAGCATTTCCTCGCGTTCCAGGGCGAGTGTTTGCCGGTCATCGATTGCCCGACCCGACCGGTGTTACTCGGCGTGGTCTACAAGACATCGTTTCTCGATGCTTACTTCCGTCTGAACCCGGCATCGCGTTGAAATTTCCCGACGCGTGCAAAATTGCGGCAATACCTGCTTGTCCCGTGATGCGCACACTGAAGACCGGATTCTAGAATTCGCTTGAAGAACGGGCACCAGCTCCGCTTGAAAGAAGGTTTGGCATACAGGTGCTATTCATCAGGTGAAGCGCCTGAAAATCGCGCAAATCGATTGGCATGGCGTTTGCTCGATTTCCCGCTACTATTCTGTACGACCTTGTATTTCTGCTGCTTTTGCACCGCTTGCGTATGCGTGTGGACTTAGTGTCTGGAGGGTTGAGCGATGAAAACCTCAACAGCTTTATCGATGGTTCTGGTATCTGTGTCGTGTTACGCTGCGCCTATCCGTACGGACGACGCGGGCATTTACGCTGCTCGTCAGGCTGAAGCGATGCGTGCGAAGCTTGCCATTCGCGCCAATGCCCCGCCAGTCGCGCCACCCGCCCCGGACGTACGCGCACAGGAACTCGACCACGCGCACTGGTTCAAGTAGAGATACCGAAATCGCACTCGCCCAGCCACAGCATGGCAAGCCAGGTGATACAAATGCAGACTTGACGTTCCGCCGTGAGCGCAACGACTCCGGATGGACCAATAAAACAACCAAGGGCACCGATGACCGATACGCACGTGAATGCTAGCTTGGGCGAGGAACCGATCGACGATGAAATCGCAGAGGTCCTGCGTGATATGACGTATCCGACCAACAAGGATGACATTGTCGATGCAGCGCGCGCTGCGGGCGCAAGCAACGACATAATTGCGGTGTTCGATGATGTTTGCCTGAGCAGGATTATGCGAATGCCGACGCCGTAGAGCAGTTGCTGGGAAGCAATGGCGGCTCGGGGATCGCAATATAAGCGGGTTTAGCTTAGGTAGCGTTCGTAAGCAGCGTTCAGCTCGCACGAACAAGCCTCAGACCACATCGGCTCCGAACACCACCCGGCTGAAAAATTTTGCCAGGACGGCTTCGGACATTTCGCTCCCGCAAGCCTGCGGATCCGACGTGTAGAAAAACTGCATGCCATCAATCAAGACCGTCAGCCCGAGCGCCAACTGCTCCGCCGGCATGGGCAACGGTGTTCCTGCCCGCTCTGAAAACGCGATAATGTACGCAGTCGTGTATTGCAACAATTCCCGGATGAATGCATTGAATTGCGCGCGAAATTTCGCATCGCGGCTCGACTGCAATTTCGCTTCAACCCACAGCAAAAAACACTTGTTGTCGCGATAACACTCACTGTAATACTGCAACAGGCGGGCTTCCATGTCGGCCCGGCTCGCTTCGCCATCGAAGATGGAATGCAGCCGGCTCATGATCCCGTCGTGATCACGTTTGAGCAGTTCCAGAAACAAAGCGGACTTGCTGCCGAAGTTCGAATAGAACGCACCGCGCGTATAACCCGCCGCCGCCGCAATGTCCTCGGCACTGGCGGCAACAAACCCCTTCTTCATGAAAACAGCTTGGGCGGCGTCCAGCAAACGCTGACGCGTTTGATCACGGCTTTGCTCCCGGGTAAGGCGAATTTGTTTCATCTGTCGAGTTTAGCATCTCAAAATTGAATTATGATACGGCTTTGATTTCAGATTCATAGTTGTATTAGAATTCATCGCGTATCTGACGACGAGGTGCTGGAGAGCTTGGCGGTCGAAGCATGCCCCCTGTTCGAGTACCGCGCCCCAAATAGCGCCCGCCCCATCTTGAAAATGTGCAGCGACACGTGTTGACGCTGCACGCCGTACGTGTGTGCAAGTTCGTCTTGCAGGCACGGGAAGCTTTTGCGCCGAGGCATTCGTGATTCTGCAAGTCTGTCGCCGCATGTCGGCGTCTTCATTGTCATCACTCCGATCGCGGTTGATGTCGGCCATCTCGCCCGAGTTGGGCAAGGTTTCCAGGCAGCGCGGATCTTCTCCTGTTCGCCGCCCTATCGCGTGGTCGCTCAGCGTGGTTGCCCTCGTTGCGCTCAGCGCATGCGGCAAGAAGGAAGCGCCCCCGGTGACGCTGCGTCCGGTGGTCGCCATGGCACCCGTCGCGGACATGCACAGCGTGCAGTCGTCGCTGCCCGCCACCATCGAAGCACGGTACTCGACCCCGCTGTCGTTTCGCGTAGGCGGGAAGATCATCGAGCGGCGCGTGCGTCTTGGCGACAGCGTGAAAGCTGGCGAGATCGTGGCGAAGCTCGACCCCGCCGACAATGCCAAGAACGCCGCGAGCACGGCCGCGCAACTCTCCGCCGCCCAGCACCAGCTCACTTATGCAGAACAGCAACTCACGCGCGACCGCGCCCAGGCGCAGGAAAACCTGATCGCCCGCGCGCAGCTCGAACAAACCGAAAACGCCTACGCAGCCGCGCTCGCGCAGCGTAACCAAGCGCAAGCTCAGGCGGCGTTGTCAGCTGATCAGTTGAAATACACCACGCTGGTCGCCGACCGCGCCGGTGTCATCACGGCGGAACAGGCTGACACAGGACAGAACGTGTCAGCGGGACAAGCCGTCTACAACCTGGCGTGGAGCGGTGAGATCGACGTGGTGGCAGATGTACCGGAAACCGCGCTCGGGTCTCTCACGGTCGGCCAGAAAGCCAGCGTGACGCTCGCCGCGCTTGGGGGCAAGCAGTTCGCGGCCCTTGTTCGCGAGATATCGCCCGCCGCCGATCCGCAAAGTCGTACCTATCGCGTCAGAATGACGCTTGAAGCCCCCACGCCGGACGTCCGGCTCGGCATGACGGCCGACGTGGCATTCTTCGCGCGGGTGTCTGCATCGGGTGCGTCAACGCAGGTGTTCACGCTGCCCTCCACCGCGCTTTTCCATGCGGGCAAACTGCCCGCCGTCTGGATCGTGAAAGCGGACGGGTCGCTTGAATTGCGGCGCGTGGATGTGTCTCAATACGGTGAGCACACCGTGACGGTATCAAACGGAATCTCGCCCGGGGAGCGCGTGGTATGGCAAGGAGTCCATACCGTTTCCGCCGGAGAGAAAGTACGCGTGGTTGTACCCTTGCATCCGGAAGATTTCGCGTCATGAGCGACCACGAACGAGATTCATCGGACGCCGCTGCATCGGTAGCCGCTGCCAACGCCGCTGCTGCAGCCTCAGGCGATTATCGTCACGAAGAAGGCAGTTTCAATCTCTCAGCCTGGGCCTTGCGCCATCAGGCGCTGGTCGTCTTCCTGATCGCCATGGCGACCATCTTCGGCGTTCTGGCGTACACCCGGCTCGCGCAATCGGAGGACCCGCCGTTCACCTTTCGCGTGATGGTCATCCAGACCTACTGGCCTGGAGCTACCGCACAGCAGATGCAGGAACAGGTTACGGACAAGATCGCGAAGAAATTGCAGGAAACGCCTGCAACCGACTTCCTGCGCAGCTACTCCCGCCCCGGCGAATCACTGCTGTTCTTCTCGATGAAGGACAGCGCGCCCGCGAAAGACGTGCCCGAAGAGTGGTATCAGGTGCGCAAGAAAGTCGGAGACATTGCGTACACGTTGCCAAGAGGCGTGCAAGGTCCTTACTTCAACGACGAATTCGGCGATGTCTTTACCAACATCTACACGCTGGAGGGCGACGGGTTCTCGCCGGTGCAACTCCACGATTACGCCGACTCGTTGCGCACAGTCCTGTTGCGCGTACCGGGTGTGGCGAAGGTCAATTACTTCGGTGACCAGGAAGAGCGCGTTTATATCGAAATAGCGAATACGCAACTCACGCGGCTGGGTATCTCGCCGCAGCAGATTGGGCAGGCTATAGACGGCCAGAATGCCGTTGCACCTTCGGGTACACTGAATACGCCCGACGACCGCGTGTTCGTGCGGCCAAGCGGCCAGATCACCGACATGGCCGCGCTCGCCAATACGCTGATCCGCGTCAACGGGCGCTCGTTTCGTCTTGGGGACATAGCGACCATTAAGCGCGGTTATCTCGATCCTGCCGCCACGCAGATGCGCTCGGGCGAAAAGCCGGTGCTTGGTATTGGCATCACGATGCAACCGGGTCAGGACGTCGTGCAGTTGGGCAAGGCGCTCGACGCGAAGGTCACCGAGTTGCGCCGGCAGCTTCCGACCGGCCTCGTGATGAACGAAGTATCGAGCATGCCACATGCGGTATCGAAGTCGGTCGATGACTTTCTTGAAGCGGTCGCCGAAGCCGTCATCATCGTGCTGATCGTGAGCCTTGTGTCGCTTGGTGTGCGTACCGGCATGGTGGTCGTGATCTCGATTCCCGTTGTGCTCGCGGTCACTGCCCTCTTCATGTATCTCTTCGATATCGGCCTGCACAAGGTCTCGCTCGGGACGCTGATCCTCGCGCTGGGCCTCTTGGTCGACGACGCGATCATCGCCGTCGAAATGATGGCGGTGAAACTCGAACAGGGCTGGAACCGATCGCGTGCCGCGGCCTACGCTTACACCAGCACCGCGTTCCCCATGCTCACGGGCACGCTCGTGACGGTCGCCGGTTTCCTGCCGATCGCGCTGGCCAAATCCAGCACCGGCGAGTACACACGCTCGATCTTCGAGGTGTCGGCCATCGCGTTGATCGCGTCATGGTTCGCAGCGGTCGTGCTGATTCCGCTGCTCGGCTACAAGCTCTTGCCCGAGCGCAAGCGTGAGGCGCATCACGCCCACGATCATGAACACGATATCTACAACACCAAGTTCTACACTCGTCTGCGTCGCTGGCTGACATGGTGTATCGAGCGGCGTTTCGTCGTGCTGGGCATCACGCTCGTGCTGTTCGTGATCGCGTTGGCAGGGTTCACGCTTATTCCCCAACAATTCTTCCCGAGCTCGGACCGCTCTGACCTACTCGTCGATGTTCGGCTGCAGGAAGGCGCGTCGTTCGAGGCCACGCTGCGCGAGACAAAACGTCTTGAGAAGGTGCTGGACGGACGCCCCGAGATCGATCATGTGGTGAACTTCGTCGGCTCAGGTGCGCCGCGCTTCTATCTGCCGCTCGACCAGCAGTTGCAGGTGCCGAACTTCGCGCAGTTCGTGATTACGGCGAAGTCAGTCGAAGATCGCGAGAAGCTCGCACGCTGGCTCGAGCCCGTGTTGCGCGAGAAATTCTCGTCGATTCGCACGCGTTTGGCACGGCTCGAAAACGGTCCGCCGGTCGGCTATCCGGTGCAATTCCGCGTGAGCGGCGATGATCTGCCGACGGTGCGCGGTATCGCCGAAAAGGTCTTTGCCGAAATGCGCGCCGGCGCTGGTACCGCCAATGTCCAGTACGACTGGGACGAACCGTCGGAGCGCTCGGTGCGCTTCGATATCGACCAGAAGAAAGCGCGTGAACTCGGTATCAGTTCGCAGGACGTATCGGATTTTCTCGCAATGCAACTGACGGGTTATACCGTCACGCAGTATCGTGAGCACGACAAACTCATTAGCGTGGACTTGCTTGCGCCGAAAAGCGAACGGGTCGATCCGGCCAAGCTTGCTACGCTTGCAATGCCTACACCGAACGGACCCGTGCCGCTGGGAATGATCGGGCACGTGGTGAACGACCTGGAATACGGCGTGATCTGGGAACGCGATCATCAGCCGACCATCACCGTGCAATCGGACGTGAAGGCGGGTGCGCAGGGTATCGACGTGACGAATGCGATCGAAAAGAAGCTCGCCACGTTGCGCGCTGGCTTGCCGGTGGGGTACCGGATCGAAGTGGGCGGCCCGGTTGAGGAAAGCGCGAAGGGCCAGTCGTCGATCAACGCACAGATGCCGATCATGGCGATCATCGTGTTGACGCTGCTGCTGATCCAGTTGCAGAGCTTTGCACGCGCGATGATGGTGGTGCTGACCGCGCCGCTCGGGCTGATTGGCGTGGTCCTGGCGTTGCTGCTGTTCAACAAGCCGTTCGGGTTTGTCGCCATGCTCGGCGTGATCGCCATGTTCGGGATCATCATGCGCAACTCGGTAATTCTCGTCGACCAGATCGAGCAGGACATTGCCGCGGGGCACCCTCGCTTTGACGCCATTGTCGGCACCACCGTGCGGCGTTTCCGGCCAATCACGCTGACCGCCGCTGCCGCGGTGCTCGCGCTGATTCCGCTGTTGCGCAGCAACTTCTTCGGACCGATGGCAACCGCGCTAATGGGCGGTATCACGAGCGCGACCGTGCTCACGCTGTTTTATCTGCCGGCGCTGTATGCAGCTTCGTTCAAGGTGCGACGTAATGAGCGCGCGGGGTTTGAAGATCCGAACACGCCCCCCGCGCCCGATTACCGTCAAGGAGGCCAGTCATGAAACTCGCTTATCTGACTGCACTCGGATTCACCGCCGCCCTTTCCGCCTGCACGTTCGGCCCGGATGGAAAACCGCCTGTCATGCCCGCTGTGGCACATTACGGCGCTAACGCACAACCGGAGCGCACTGTGACGGCCGAAGGGGTATCGCAGCGTTTCGACGCCGGTGCAAAACCGGTGCCCGAGTGGTGGAAGCTGTACCGTTCGGAACCTTTGAATGCACTGGTCGATGAAGGCTTGCGCAACAGCCCGAGCCTCGCCGCGACGGACAAAACCCTCGCTGCGGCGTGCGAGCAACTGCGCACGCAAGTCGGCAAGTCGATGCTGCCGAGCATCGACCTGGGCGGCCAGATGGACCGGCAGCGTGTGATCGGCATGCCGAACTTCGAACCGCCCACTGTGCTCTACAACCTCTTTGTCGGTCAGGTCCGGGCGCAATACACGTTCGACCTGTTCGGCGCGGCGCGTCTTGCGGACCGGGCGCTGGCCGCACAAGTGGACAGCCAGTCCTGGCAATTCGATGCCGCCCGTCGCGCGCTCGCCGCGAACATTGTCACGGGCGTGATCGGCGCAGCGTCGTTACGCGCGCAAATCGATACGACTGAACGGCTGATCGTCCTCGCCGACGAAGACGCACGAGAAACGCAGCGCCGCTACGAACTGGGCTCGGAGTCTCGTTCGGACGCGCTCAACGCGCAATCGAACGCCGCCGCGCTCGCTGTTTCGCTGCCGTCGCTACGGGCTCAGTGGCTTGCAACGCGTTATGCGCTTGCCGTCATGATCGGCCGGACACCGGATCAGGCGCCGTCGGATCTCGATCTCGCGTCGCTCACCGTACCGGGCAACGTGCCGGTGGTCGTGCCATCGGAATTGCTTGCCAGCCGCCCGGATATCCAAGCCGCCGATGCGCTGCTCAAAGCCGCCGCCGCGCAGGTCGGCGTCGCGACGGCGCAGTTGTTCCCGAGCTTGTCGTTATCGGCATCTATGGGGAAAGCGAGCTTTAGCTGGCCAACCGCTTTATCGGGCGCAGGTGCAATCTGGAGTGTAGGCGCATCGCTGTCACAGCCGCTGTTTCATGGTGGCGCATTGCTTGCCCAAAAACGCGCGGCGCAGGCGAGCTACGAGGCAGCCGTGGCGCAATACAAGCAGACAGTGTTGACCGCGTTCCGCAACGTGGCGGACTCGCTCGCAGCACTCGAGCAGGATAACCAGGCACTCAGTTTCTCCGATACCGCCAGCCGCACTGTAATGAGCGCGTTCACGGATTCGGCTGCGCGTGAGCGGCTTGGGGCGATTCCGCCCTCGGCGTCACGTGCGAGCGAGCGCCAGTATCGCAATGCGCGCCTGGATGCTATCCGCTATGAAAGCGCGCGCCTGAGCGATACCGCATTGCTGTTCCAGGCCATGGGCTCTCCGACTGGCAGTACAGCGAATCTTGCCGCTGCGGCGAAAGCGGCGGAGACAGAGAAATAACCGTGCCGGGTCGCATACGAGCCCGACGTGTAGAAACTGAAGCAAGCGCCACAAGCAAAGGGCTGTTCCGACGCGAGTCGGAACGGCCCTTTGCACATCATCACGACAACTGATCAGGATAACGGACAGTCACGTGCATCGCCGGGATAAGCCGGGGATCAAAGACATCAAATGTCACAATTCAGGATCGCCGAAACATCCTGCTGCCATCCAAATGCGCCCATAATCTCCCCGCAACTCAACTTCTTCACTGAAACCTTTCACTATTCGGATAAGTCGCGTTATTTCGGACTGCACTTTCCCATAGGCTTGCGAGCTTTCGTGTATTCAAGGGAAATGCCATGTCTCGCCTATCGCTCCGTGACCTGCTTTGGCTCGTTCATTCAGAACTGGAAAAAGTTGCGCTGGTGTGCGCTGCATTTGGTTTGATGCACGTAACGGCCTGCGCGGGAAAGTCCGCCTCTGCCAGCGTGCCCGCGGGTGGGCAATGGGGCAGGCGCGCCGCGCCCCAACTCGCTGCCGACGACCCGTGGAGCAACCCCCGCAGCACCAACTCTCGCAGTTGACGATGCCTGGAGCGCACCGGCCGCCGATCAGTTCATATCATCCGGACAAATCCGCGCTGCGTTACCAGCATCAACGCAGAAGCCACGACCGGCCGCAACGGAAAGTGCGCCACGCTCCATTGCAACAACCGTCCAGGAAGCACCCCTCCGTTCTCGCGATGGATCGCTTCGACTGGAATGAAACACCACGTGGCCGTTCGCCCGGTCTGATTGATTACATCTCATGATGCGTGGCTTAAGCGCACCACGCCCGTCGCTAAACCGAGCGAACCGCGAAAGCGCCGGTCCGCCCCCGTTCAGCTGACCGATCCGTGGAGCGCTTCCTTGAACGGTCTCGTTGCATCGAACGATGTTGTAACGCCTGCCCCGGCGGCTTCTTCTGCTGCCTTCAGCGCGGCTCGCACCCGAATTTCGTAGTCACGCCCCACGTCAGGCTGTTGCGCGTCAGCGAGGCTCCAGGGGCTTTACGTGCTGAGGCATCGTCAACGGTTTTGGCAGCCGGCCGGCCGATGCATCGACGGACCCGTCCGATTGTTCACAGCACCTCAAATTCGTCTCGATCGTCCGGGACGCGGCGCGCAAGAGCCACTAGAGCGCCAACGCCCGCGTGGTGCCGATCAGTTTCCGCATGCGCGCGGCATCGGTGAGGGCGTCGTTGGCAAGGCGAACGGAACTGTTCCCGGCGGCCCCGCTCAATTGCCGACTTCCACCCGATTGCGCCCGTCACGCTTCGCCCAATACAAAGCCAGGTCGGCCGCTTCGATCAATTGCTTCATGTCTTCGCCGGGCTATGGCACCTGCATGATGCCGCCTACGCTGATCGTCACCCGCTCACTGGCTGAACCCGTATGCGGCACGGCCAGCGCCTCCACTGCCATGCGGATCTTTTCACCGAGCAGGCGCAAGGCCGCCAGCCGAGGTGGACGGCAGCACCACCGCGAATTCCTCGCCGCCAAAACGCACGGCAAGATCAGCGGGACGGTTCAGGCTCGATTCAATCGTGCGCGCGACGAGCTTCAGCAAGTCGTCACCCGCTACGCGGCCGTAGGTGTCGTTGTACGACTTGAAGTTGTCCACGTCAATCATCAGGAAGCCGAGCGACGACTGTTCGCGAGCCGCGTGTTTCTATTCGGCGTTCATGTAGTCATCCAGACAGCAGCGGTTCGACAAATCCGTCAGCCCATCCAAATTAGTCAGGCGCTGCAGTTACAGATTGGTTTCTAGCAGTTTTTGCTGCGACTGCCGCAACGCGAGATACGCCTCGTCGCGCTACAGCAGATTCAGATACGAACGCGAGTGATAGCGGATCCGCGCAATCAATTCGATGTTGTCCGGCAGCTTCACCAGATAATCATTGGCGCCCGCAGCAAACGCGGCGCTCTTGATGCGCGGCTCTTACTTCGTGGACAGCACAATGATCGGAATATCGTGCGTTGCCTCGTGCTCGCGGTATTGACGCACCAGCGTCAGCCGTCCACGCCCGGCATAACTAGATCCTGCAGGATCACGGTCGGCCGCGTGACCTGCGCGACGAGCAACGCGTCCTCGGAGTTGGCGCAGTAATGAAAATCCAGCCGCGGCTGGTCCACCAGTGTGCGGCGCACCGCTTCCGCGACAATGGTTTGGTCGTCGACAGTATGCACGCCCTAGCAATGAACGAGTGATTTTCCGATGCTACCTGTCCACGTGGACAGTTGGGATCAGAGTACATGACAGAA
>CALNPU010000061.1 GCA_940588625.1 uncultured Caballeronia sp. | reverse complement strand
AACTGCTACCGGCAACTCGGCAATCCTGCTGCTGTGCCGGTATCGACTTAAACTAACCAGCACTAACCAGCCTCCACGATTCCCTGGGCGGTTCAGTGTGGAGGTTAGATTTTCGGGTAACATATTGATAAATAATGCTGAGCGTTGGACATAGACTTTTACGATTCGCCCTTTCTGTTCTCCCGGGACGTCAGCTAGACTCAAAGCGCGCGTTACGTGAATTATATGAATTGAAAAACGACATTCCGAATGCCCGGAGCGTCAAACAAGCACCGGGCACCGTCTCTACTCCACGACCACGTTGCGAGTAACCAACCTCATCATTTCGCTACCAGCAAACTTTCGGCAAATCCCCATTCGTCGTCCAGCCACTGTCTTGAGCAGGTGAACCCCACGTCCGCTGCCAATGGCCCGGCTTCCCCAGCGAGATATTTGTGGCTGCTCTCCGTCCAGATCGTTTCCCCCTGGCGAAATTCCACGCTCAACCCCGCTGCGCGAATGGTCGCCCGTACCGGACGCTTTGCCCGCAAATGCATCTCCACGCTGCGGGCATCGGGATTGAAGCGCGCCAGATGTTCAAACGCATCCAGCGGAATGTTCGCGTCCAGTTCACGATTGATCCGCGCAAGCAAATTCAGGTTGAACGCAGCCGTCACGCCAATAGGATCGTCGTACGCCGCAATCAGCGTATCCAGCGGCTTGAGCAAGTCCATCCCGAGCAACAACGAGTCGCCCGGCTTGAGCATGCCGCGAATCGACTTCAAAAACCGCGTGGCCGCCAGCCGTGCAAAATTCCCGATCGTGCTGCCAAGAAACAGCACGAGTAACACTTCGCCCTCTTTCCGGTTGGCACTGACTTCCGCCAGCCCGGCCAGATAATCGCGCTTGTAGCCGACAATCGAAATCCGTTCGATATCGTCCAGCTCCCGCCGGCACAATTGCAATGCCGTGGGCGAAATTTCGATTGGACAGTATTCAGTTGGCCGCTTCTTGCACAGCGCTTCCAGGATTCGCCGCGTCTTCCGACCGCTGCCGCTGCCCAGTTCGGCAACGGTCACATTACGCGGCAACTCGGCGACGATATCAGCGGCATGTGCATTCAACACCCGCTCTTCGGCACGCGTCACGCCGTATTCTGGCAACGCCGTGACCACCTCGAACAAGGCGGAACCGACTTGGTCGTAGAAATACATCGATGGCAATTCTTTTTGCGGCGCGTGCGTGAGGCCATCGTGAACGGCTGCGGCAAACGGGGAAGAAAAGCGCTGCGACTGAGCGGCCTGCGTCGTGGCTTGAGGCATGAGGCGTCTCCATGTTGCCGCGACGCGGCGCGCGCGGCGGGTTATCCATGACGAGAAATACGCGTCGAAAAATACCTGACGAGAATGGGTCGATCAACATTTCGGCGATGAACGTGTTGACCAACACCGCGCGACCGGGGAACGAAGCTTTTGGATGAGCAAGAAGCGCGCACGGCGTCTCAATATGCCGATTCAAGGACATGCGTCGTGAAGACGGTTTGTCGGTTATGTGCCTGAATGACCCAAAACGTGTCCTTTGATGCATCGTCCGGCGAAAGCCACGCGGACATTCAAGAAAACAGGTCAAGGTCTGGCCAACAAATTTTCGCGTGGCAACCACATGGTATCGTACTATACCTGTGTCTTCGATATCGCGCTGAAGCCATCCCGGAAATAGGCGATTGCGCAAGAACCACTCGTTACCGGGTTGGTTTTTACACGCGCCGCGTGAACGCCGTGAGTCGATGCCCGCATGAAGCGGCTACTACAAAAGCGTTAGCCACACTTGGTGTCCGCTTTCCCGCACTAGCGCAATGCTTGCTTTCTATTGCCGATCACGTTGCAGCGCATCGACTCAAGAACCGCCTCGCGCTGTCCTCGCCGTTCTCTTTCCAGTGCCCGATTCATGCCGACTCAGCCAGTTTCGATCCCGTGATCGCGCGACGTCTTGACGACACGGGTGCTTACTGCTTCCCGACGCCGGTCCAGCAGCCCGCCCCTGCGATACCTGCCGACAAGCCGTTCGGTTTTCATGGCGCGATGCCGGCTGCGTCCGAACTGGAAAACGCGGCGGCTACCGATGTTGTGACACCCAGCCCGATAACACCCCCGCCTTTTCACTCGATTCGGGCGAATTTTTCCTGAGCGTGCTGAACGGCATACGGATTGCATCAAGATCCTGCGACGCGACGGCACGCTCGAATTCATGAACGTGAACGATCTCTGCCTGATGGAAATCGACAACTTCGCGCCGTTCAAGGGCAAGTCGTGGGCGTCGCTGTGGCCGGAGGAATCACGGTATCTGCTCACTGATGCGATCGATAACGTCCGGCAAGGCCGTCATTCGCGCTTCGAAGCACCCTGCCCGACAGCGAAAGGCGCGATGAAATACTGGGATGTCTCGTTGTCGCCGGTGAACAGGCCGGACGCGGCGTGCAATGGTTAGTGTCCATTTCCCGCGATATCACTGCGCGGGTCGCCGCGCTGCAGGAGCAACAACGCTTGCGCGAGACGCTGGAGAAACGGATTGAAGAGGCGTTGAAGGCCTTGCGGGCGATCGAAGCGGAGCAGCGCGAAACGACGGCTGCGCTGGCGCAATCGCAAAAAATGGATGCCGTCGGCAAGCTGACCAGCGGTGTGGCCCACGACTTCAACAACGGCTGCAGGTGATTGGCGGAAACCTTCAACTTGCCGTGCAACGGCAACGAAACCCTGACGCGGCGCCTCGCGTGCGCGCATGAAGCGGTGGAGCGCGGCGCGAAGCTCGCGTCGCAACTGCTCGCGTTCGTGCGCCGGCAACCGCTTGAGCCGGTGGCGCTGGATATCTCGCGGCGGCTGCGCAGCTCCGACGACATGCTGCGCCGCGTACTGGGCGAAACCATCGAACTGGAAACGGTAGTGTCGGGCGGGCTGTGGAATACGCTTGCTGACCCGAATCATTTGCAGAACGTGATCGTGAATCTGGCGATCAACGCACGTGACACGATGGAGGGCGCGGGCCGCCTTACCATCGAGGCCGGCAACGCGATGCTCGACGACGACTACACGCGCCATCATGACGACCTGGCGAGCGGCTAGTACGTGATGATCGCCGTCTCAGACACCGGTTGCGGCATGACGCCGGAAATCCTCGCGTGCGCGTTCGAGCCCTTCTATACGACCAAGCCCGAAGGCCGCGGCACGGGCCTGGGCCATGGCATACGGTTTCATGAAGCACACGTCAAGCTGTATAGCGAGCCAGGCCACGGCACGACGGTCAAGCTGTATCTGCCGCGCTCGATGGAAGAGGAGGCCGCTCGCGTGGAAGCCGCGAACGATCCGGTCACGGGCAGCACGGAAACGATCCTGGTGGTGGACGTGCGAGCGACCGCGGTGGACATGCTGACCCAGCTGGGTTACCAGGTGCTGAAAGCCGCGGATGCCCAGAGTGCGCTGAGCGTGCTCGAAAGCGGCGTGCACGTTGATTTGCTGTTCAGCGACATCGTAATGCCTGGACCAATGTGCAGTGTCGAACTGGCGCGGCGCGCGAAGGAAATGCTGCCGGTACTGGAAGTACTGTTCCGGGTACACCGAAAACGCGATCATGCACGGTGGCTGGCTTGATTCGGGCGTGGCGCTGATTAGCAAGCCGTATCGGCGGGATGCGTTGGCGCACAAGGTGCGCTGGATGTTCCGCACGCGGGTCTACGAGGCGCCCGATATGCCGGACGTGTCGCAAGCGTCTCAGGTTCCCGCCGCGCCAGAGCCTCAGCCGCTGCGCGTCCTGATTGTGGAGGACGACGCCAACACCCGCAAAGCGACGCGCGAGCTGCTTGAACTGCTCGACGCCAAAGTACTCGCGGTAGACAGCGCGCAGGCAGCGCTGGACCTGATCACGCAGCAATTATTCGATGTCCTGCTTACCGATGTCCGCATGCCCAGCATGTCAGGCCTCGACCTGGCCCGCGCGATGAAGCGCGTGCATGTGGTGCGCATCGGGTTATGGGACGGGCATTGTGACGGAGCTTGGCGACGAGCTGAGCGGTGCGACGCTGCTGCCAAAGCCGTTCAACTTCAATGAACTCGAACAGGCAGTGTTCAGGAAGCCATGACGGCTAGGTGCGCTGGCAGCATGCCCGGCCGCGCCGCAACCCGGTCGGGCAGGTTCGGCCATTGGAACGACGATCCGCACCGTCAGGCCACCGTCTGCCGCGTTGCCGATATCGCAGCGGCCGCCAAGCTCGTGCGCGAGGCGCCTGACAATGGCGAGTTCCAGTCCGCAATGACCGTCGCCCGCACGTGCCGGGTCCAGACGGACAAACGGCTTGCGGGCATCGTCCAGACGCTCGGGTCGGGCGGGATGCCATCGCCGTAATCCCGCACCGTGATGAACCACTTGCCGTGGCGCTTGCCCGTGCTGATATCGACAGGCGGGGCGCCGTGTTCCAGCGCGTTATCGACCAGATTGGTCACCAGCCGATCCAGCAACGTGCGCTGCAAGTGGAAGCCATCACCGCGGCCAGGTCGAGGCGGAACAAGGGGATATCGCCGGCTTCGTCCTGCGCAAACTATTCTGCGAGAAAAGCGTCCACGTTGATGGCTGGTCCGCTCGTCGGCGCGTTGCCCGCGAATTCGAGGAATTGCTGAACGATGCGCGTCAGTGAGTCGATGTCGCGAATGAAATGCGCGCTCGGCGTCGTCCTGAACCAGGACGCTTGCACGCAGCTTCAGTCGCGTGAGCGGCGCTTTCAGATCGTGCGCGATGCCGGCGAGCATGACGGCTTTCTCGTCGTCGGCGTCGTTGATTCGCCGCATCATCTGGTTGAACGCCCGGATCAGGTCGCGTAGCTCACGCGGGCCGCGCTCGTCCACCGGGACTGGCCGCTCGCCCGTGCCGAACTGACGCGCGCCTTGCGCCACGCGCGACAACGGCCGCTGCAGTTACCACGCAGCGACCAGCGACAGGATCACGGCCGCCAGCAACATTCCCACCGATTCAACCAGGATAGGTAGCGCGGGCGGCAGATCGACCGGCGTCACGATCCAGTTCGGGCTGTTTGGGTAACGCACCCAGAGACGCTAGGCGTGCTTGGGGCCATCGACGGCGAGAAGTGTGCCCGGCGGCGGCACGTTCCTCAACTCACGCAATAAATGCACGACTGGACCGTTGTCGGGCTCGCGCAGCGTGATGCCTTCGGGCAGGTTCGATGACAACACCAACTGCACGCTCAGCGCGGGCGCGAGCCGTAGAGCGTCGTCGTTGGCGGCGGCGAGTACGAGCATCAAGCCACGCGCGTAACCTTCCGCGTCGTGATGCGGCCGCTGCACGGTGAGCACCGCGAACCAGCAGGCTTGCACGGCGAACAGCACGACCAGCGAGATGAGCGCCATGTGCCCGAACAGCGTATTGAACGGATTGCCGCGACCCGAGCTGTTACGACTCCAGGCACGGCCCGACGTGGCATGACCTGACCCGATGCGGGCGCGTTTGCTGCCGCGCGAATCCGCCGTGCCGAAAATTCTCATACCGTCGACGCGCGGTCGGGCGTGGATGCAGTGGGCGCCGGTTGCGCCGCCGTGTTTGTATTACGCGCTCCGTCGGGATCGGGAATGAACACGTAACCCTGGCCGCGTAAGGTTTGCACATGACGCGGACTGGCCGGATCTTCCTCGATGATTCTGCGCAACCGCCAGATTGGCACGTCGAGGCTGCGGTCGCTGAAAGTGCTGTCGTCGCGATGCACGAGATCGTGGATTAGCACGCGGGACAAGACTTTGTAAAGATGCCGTACGAGCATCTTGAGCAATGCGAATTCGCTGTCGCGCAGGGGAATGCGCTCGTCGCCGCTTACCAGCGCACGCGTGACGAAGTCGAGTTCGAAGCGACCGAAGCGTTCGCTTGCGACGGCTTCCGGGCGTCCTGTGGACGCAGGCGCCCGCCGCCGCAATACGGTGTCATACGGGCAAGCAGTTCGCGGGGATCGAAGGGCTTGGCCAAATAGTCGTCCGCGCCGAGTTCCAGCCCCTCCACCTTGTCTGTCACGCTGTCGCGCGCGGTGACGAAGATCACGGGGATGTCGTCACCGGCAGCGCGCACCTGGCGAAGCGCTGCAATGCCGTTCATGTTCGGCATCGTGATGTTGAGCACCACGATGGATAGACGGACGTATTCCAGCCGCTGGCGCAGGCCGGCGCCATCGTGAAGGACGGAAACGCGTCGAGTCCGCGCGCTTTCAGGAAGCGGCTTAGCAGGTCGCACACCGCCAGGTCGTCGTCTACGATCAATACAGAGGTAGTCTGAACGATGCCAGCAGTACGGTTTTTCATCTACTCGAAGATGGTTACCGATTCTTACTCGAAACTCCCGCAAAAATGACCTCTCGGCGCGGCCCGAAAAGCCCGCGCGCTTTGACCCGGGCGGCTAAACGCTTTGATCCGACGTATTGAGCGCCCGCTTGCCGGGCAATTCGATGAAAGAAGCGGAGAGGAATCAGTGTCGCGAAAAGGCGCTTTGGTGTCTTAGAATGAATCACATGACTGTCATGTTCTCGTCGTCGTCGACGACCCCGTAGTGCGCGACCTGGTTCGCGAATATCTGCAAGGCACGGCCTTGCAGTCTCGATGCTGCACGACGGTACAAGCCTCAAGCGGCGCCTCGACGCCGAGCGGCCATCAATTGTCGTGCTCGACGTAATGATGCCCGAGCAGGATGGCATCAGTGCGTTGCGGGAATTGCGCGCGGCCGGCGACGACATCCCCGTGATCTTCCTGACAGCGCGTTCGGACGTGATTGATCGCGTGATCGGCCTCGAACTCGGCGCGGACGACTACTTGGCCAAACCCTTCGATCCGCAGCGAACTGCTCGCGCGCATCCGTACGGTCCTCAGACGTCGCGACGCAGCAGCGCCGGATACGCCGGAGGACCGGTCTCCTTACCGCTTTGTTCCCTACGAAATCGATTTTGCCGCCCGCGAATTGCGTCACAACGGCGAACGGGTGCCGTTGCGTTCCGGCGAATTTGCCACGCTGAAAATCTTCGTGAAAAACGAGATGGTCGTGCTGATGCGTGCGCAATTGAACGAGAAGCTGCACGGTCAGGCGGGAACGTACCGGGACCGCAGCCCGCAGCCTCGACGGTATCCATATGGCTGCTGCTGCGCCTGCTGGAGGCCGATCCGATCCGCGCTACGTCCAGACCGTTTGGGGACAGGGCTATATCTTAGTGCCGCACGGCGAGACCGGCGCGGTGGAGCGTGCTATTCGCCGCGCGTCGACCGAAGCGTGACAACGCGCAAGGTCTTCCCAGGCCTTTTGTGTAAAAACGTACGACCGGCCGATGAAAATGTATCCGTTGAAATGATCCGTTACCAACTGCATCAGTTATTTCCTTCTGTACCCGCATAAGATCGCTTCCATAGTCCCGACTACGGGATATGGAGAACTCAAATGAAACGCGTAGCTGCAGTGTTGGTGTTGGCCGGAAGTCTTGCCATGTCAGGTCAGGCGTCCGCGCACGGGGGCGGCGGGGCGGTGATTGGTGCGCTGGTGCTGGTGGGGTCCGCGGTGGCTCAGCTGGTGTACGCACAACCGATGTATCAGCCGGTCTATGCACAACCTGTTTATGCGCAGCCGGCCTACCAACCCGACGCGCCTCCGGGATACTGCTTCGACGACTATCGCCGTGCGTACCGTGCGGCCCGCAACCGCAGCCGGGCTATTACCGCAAGGCTGGTAAAACCGAAATACCTTGCAATGACAAAACCGGGCTTGTCAGCCCGGTTTTTTGTTTTGCACGCACCGAAATCGTTTGACGTTCCAGGCAAAAGCGGGTCAACAAGCCAACTCATGGTCACAAATACTGCTGGTGCACGATGCCCGGAATGCCCGCCCGGCAAGCGTTATCGTCCATAAAATAGCCGCTCGCGCGGCATGCCCCTTGCATCTGGATCGAGCGCGAATAGCAACTCGACCACTGCATCGCCAAACGGTAGTGGGACAATGTCAAAGCCGCTGCTGATAGCTGCTGTTGGCTGTCGGAAGGACTGCCCAAAGCGCGATCAAACCAACCCACCCTGGCGCGAGCGGACACAACCTTGGAGCCCTGACGCTTTGCACTCTTCGGATTCCGCCGCACTCGACTTGCCGCTGCCGCTGCGCAATTTCGTTGCAACCCGGCGAATCCTGCTGGTCGTGCTGGCGGCGTCGATCCTGTTTCCGGTCGTGTTCCTGCTCGGCTACGGTTATTACGACTACCAGCGCCGCATGAGCGAATCCGACGACATCGCCGACCGCGTGTCCCGAGTCGCTGACGAGCAAGCCGTCAAGGTGCTCGATCTCAATCGCGAAATCTCGACGCGCATCGTGGAAATGCTCGCTGACAGCGACGACGTCCAGATCCGTGCAAACCAGAAAGCCATCCATGACCCCGCCTGAGCGTGATTGGCGAATGTGGCGAGAATCGCCATCTTCGGCGTGAATGGCGAGTTGCTTGCCAGCAACCGTTTTTTCCCCGTGCCAGCCGTTTCGATCACCAATCGCGACGACTTCATCTCCGCCCGTGCCATCCGCCCCGACCCGTATTTCTCCCTGCCGCTCGTCGGCAGCATGCAGCAAACCGATGTATTCACGACCAGCGTCGGGCGCAGCTTGAACGATGGCCGGTTTGCGGGCGTCGTGTCGATTGCGCTGAAACGCGATTATTTCACCGGGTTCTACCGCGATCTGTCGAATGGTGAACCCGGCAGGCCTGTTTCGCCGCGACGGCGGCATTCTCGTGCGTGAGCTGCGCCGTGCCGGCATCACCCACGCCCGCGACACAGCGTTCACCAGCGCCATGCGCAACAACGAATTGTTTGGGCGCGTGCGGATACGCTCGAGTATCGACGGCGTGGAGCGCGTGGTGAGGTTTCGTCGTGTGGGGGACTACCCGCTCTACGTGACGAGCGCCATTCCGACCAGCGCGATCTTCGCGCAATGGCACCAGTACTACACGCTGATCGCCGTGCATCGCGGTTTGGCTGCTCGTGCTGTTCTCGTTGACAGGGCGCAGCAAGCCGCTTGGGAGTGCTGACAGGCGGAGGTCGCCATGCGGCTGTCTGCCGAGGCATCCAGCCGGCAGTTGCGGCGCATGGGCGCGCTCGGCAACCTGGTCGCCAACGTGGCGCACGACTTCAATAACCTGCTGATGGTCGTGGCGGCGAATATGGAGCTTGCGCGCCGCAAGAATTTCAACGGCCTGGCAAGGGAAGTGCTAGCAGTCGAACGGGCGACCGCAGGCGCTGAAGCGCTCGCGCGGCGCTTGCTCAGCGTCGCGCGCAAGCAACCCTCAACCAGGAGTTGATCGACCTCTCTGTCTGGTTGCTCGCGGCAACCGGGTTGATCGAAACGGCGACCGGCGAGAAGGTGCAGGTGAGGGTGCAGTGCAGGTGTCGTCGGACATGTGGCAGGTTCGCGCGGATGCCACCGAACTCGAGTTCGCGATCATCAACATTGCCGTGAATGCCCGCGATGCCATGCCCCAGGGCGGCTGGTTTGATTCGCTGTCGGAACGTTCGCGTGACGGTCGACAACGTCTTGCCCGACGGTGAATACGCGCTGCCGCTTTCACCGACAGCGGCGAGGGCATGCCAGAAACCACAGCGCGGCGCGCGTTCGAGCCGTTGTTCACGACCAAGTTGAGCGCATCGGGCACGGGCCTGGGGCTGGCGGCGTGCGAGCAGGCGGGCGGCAGGGCAAGACTCGCCAGCGTGCCGGGGCGCGGCACGACCGTGAGGCTTTATGCCCCGATCACAGCCCGGCCGCCGCGCCGGTGACGACTTCGGTGGACGCAGCCAGCATCGATACACCGGACATACCGGTTACAGCAGATTCCACGGGCAGGACCGCGCCGGCGGGGCTGCACCCGGGGTCGATCCTGCTGGTTAAGGACAACGAGGAAGTTGCGGCGGGCGTAGCGGGCGTGGCGGCGGTGCTCGCTACCTTTGGCTGCGATGTACGCCACGAACTCACTGTGGACAAGGCCTTCGACTTGCTCAACGAAGGCAGTCGCTTCGACCTCGTGTTGTCGGATATACAGATTACAGATACAGATGCCCGGGCGGCTCAACGGCATCGATCTGCCAGAGAAAGTCCGCGGGACCTGGACCACGCAGCGGATCGCATTGATGACCGGCTACGCCGACGAGTTCGAGCGCGCGCCACACCGGGGTGACGATACTCGCGAAGCCATTCAATATCGACGAGTTGCGGGAACTCGTGCTGGGCTAATTCACCAATGCGCCATTCGGTACGAAGAAATCTTCGAGTACTTCTGATACACGCCACATTGCGCAAGGACGGCGGCAATGGCCGTCATAGCCAGCCTCCTGCAATACCGAAACCGGATCTTCTTCCGGAAGCAAATTGCTCATCGCGAGCAGCAGCGTGCCGGCGTGGCTGGGGTCATCGCTGAGTTTGCGCACGAAACCACTGTGCGCGCCGGTCGCGAGGCGGGTATCGCGATCATCAAAGCCTGCGGATGCCAGCCTTCAATCAGGAACGTCAGTGCGTCGACGCTCCTCACATGCTGCGCTGCCAGGCCCTTTCACCCAAGCAGCACCACGAACGACTCGCCGATCACCGGATCGCAGTGCGCAATGACGACCCGCCGGTCGGGCATGAGCGTGGGCAGTCGTTTGAGGAGCCATAAGGCGAAATGGTCCTGGTCCGCTTCGAAAGGGCGTCGTGTCACGGATTCCTCGAAAGTGAGGCGATCAGTTGGCCGACAGTGACGCGTCGGATAATTGAAAGCAGAGGGAGGCAGGTAACAGGGGGTCTAGCATAACCGTGAGGTGGCTATCGCCCTATTTGTTCGCTTCTTCGGTCTCGTTGAGGACTGTCCTGCATGAGGCCAGCAATAAGCGATCCGCGCCTCGCGATGAGAGGAAGTCGAGCGGTCGGCATAACAGCGAAGCAAGGAAGCTGGAGTCAGTCTCGGATCGTTTCGGTGTCAGCGTCAGCAGCGGCGTCGGAGCCGAATTGCGGAGCGAATGCCTTGGCTCGCAGGCTGACCTTTTCCGCGTAGGCTTTCGAGCCGCCGTAGCTCTTCGGGGCCGCGCCTACGTCACCGCGAGCGGACTGGACATAACCTGAAGAATCGCCGATCCGGCCTCAACAATATTCGCAGTCGCTTCAGTCAGGTCGGTGTTGCGCACGAGTTGTTTCTGCGCGGCCGGCACGACCTGCATCAGGCCGGTTGCGCCATTGGCACCGCGGGCTTTTTCCTTGAAGCGGGATTCAACGGAGATGATGGCGAGGAGGAGGGCAGGAGGAAGGGAGTATTTGGATGCCGCCGACATGACCGCGGCTGAAATCTGCCCCGCTTTTGCTCTCGCGACGCCGAACTTCTGGGAGATCAGGCGGGAGACCTGGTGAGTGGCCTCGGCGGTGGCGTCGCTGGCTGCAGCGTCTTGCTGGACCGCTTCCGGGGCTCGTTCCTGGGCCACGGCGCCTTGCATCGGCCTAGCGTTGCGCTTAGTGTCAGCGCAGTAAACCAAAGGAGTCTGCATGGGAAGTGGCCTTGGGGAAGGGCAGGTCGAATTATACCGATGAGAAAAATTCTTGCAAATCATGCGTTTGCTTGGCCGCGAGAGCGCTCCGGGCGCTTTCGGCCGATATTTGCCGAGCAGGCCGGCGTGCTCGCCAGCCTGCTCAGGAACTCGCTACCGCTGCCGACGTGTGGGCCAACGGCCGGACGCAGTCGTGCCCTGCGGCCTTCGCTTTGTAGAGTTGCTGGTCGGCGGCGCCGAGCAGGCCGTACGCACCGCCTAGGCCCGGCGGCGACGCCGTCGCGCAGCCAATGCCTGACGGTCACCGTGCCAAGCGGGCTGGCCCGGTGGGGGATCGTGCAGGCCTGCACGCGCTGCCGAATCGCTTCGGCAATATGAAGAGCATGAAGAGCACCTTCAGGCGGCGTATCGGGCAGCAGCACAACAAACTCTTCGCCGCCGTAGCGCGGCGGGGACATCAGTCGGACGGCGCACGGCCGTGGCAATGCTGTGCGCGACGGTGGTGAGCGCGTCGTCGCCAAGTGCGTGACCGTAAGTGTCGTTGTAGGGCTTGAAATAGTCCACGTCGATGAACAAGATCGACAACGGCGTGCCCGCCCGGCGCCCGCAGCGCCATTTTTCGTCCATGCGTTCGTCGAACGCGCGTCGGTTTGGCAGGCCGGTGAGCGCATCCGTGCCAGCCAGCCGGACGAGTTCCTCCTGCGCGCGAGCACGCTCGCGCAGCGACAGCGCAAGCAGCCACGACACTGCGATGAAACTTAAACCTGACAGCAGCGTCAGCGCGCCGACAATCCGGCTGCGCTCGCGCCACGGTCCCAGTACTTCGTCTTCCGCCGGGGCCACGACCGCGATGAACGGCGTCCCCGGCACGCGCGAGAACGTGTAGAGCGGCGCGTACGATCCCGACGCGTCATTCGCCATGCGCGGGAAAGTGGGCGAGCCAGCGACCTTGTGGCCGACGATGTTCTCGCGGAAAGGCTTGCGGGCGATCATCGTGCCGTCCTGATGGATGATAAAGATCGACCCCTCGGCGTCCACGTTGAGCTTGTCTAGCAGCGAGTTGAAATAGGCGAGGTTCATTGCCAGCAGCACGGTGCCGGCGAACGAACCGTCCGGCGCGTTGACGCGCCGGCTCATGCTGATCGTCGGGGTGCCGCGCAAACGCGACGCAAACGGATGCGAGAAATACAGGCCGGCCGAGGGGCTGCGTTGCTGGGCGTAGAAATATTCGCGGTCGGTAAAGGAGCCCGCCGAGAGGGGGGCGTCCTTGCCCGCCGCCGTGACCTTTGCCGTGCGTGTCCAGCACGTAGGCAGCGGAGGTCGCGCGGTCGAAGAGAATCTGGCGGCGCAGGGCAGGCGAGAGCTCCATGATGGCCGGATTTTGTGCGCCCTCGACCATCGCGTTGAGTAACAGATTGTAGATTTCGACGTTGCGGGCTACGTCGTTGCTCATGATCGCGACGAGGTTCGCCGATGTTGCGCGCGTGGTCGAGCATGCCTTGGCGCCCCTGATATAATGTGCCGATGGACAAGCTCGCCATCATCTCTAGCACCACGACCACGGTACAGGCAACGCTCGCAAGCAACGGATGGGGGAGAGCATGCTCGCCATGCATGGGCTGTGCCGCGAACGACAGGACCGGCGGCACAGGGTGCAGTGCGGCCTTGGGCGCGCACAGTCAGGCAACGATGTGGATTTCGGGTTTGGCATCGTGCGGCAGGTTGGATCGGGGGACTCACCACGTCTGGCTTGCTGGCCGCATTGTATCGGCTCGAACTTTCTTTCCCGCACGACCCGGAGGCCAGGCCAAGATTAGCCGGGTTTGCGTCCCGTGTGGACCAGTGCGGACCCTTGATCCACATGTCTATGCGCACAACGGAAGCGGTCCGGAAGTGTGCCAAAGGTATCCCTTCACGTTGCCGGGGAAAGCTTACAAATTCATTTCTGACGTGATAGCCTCCATCCGTCTTTGAGGAGTAGCCGGCTTCCATTCACTGGAAGCGCTTATGTCAACACGCTTGGTTCGATCGAACCGTGGCAACCGTGGCATGAGCAACCGTTAGTTTTTTGGTTGGCAAGACCATCGATGTGTCGGGGCGACCGGTCGGGCTCGCCCGACCTGAACGGCTTAACAACAACCCACATCCCCATGAATATCGCTTCTACTCTCCTGCTCGCCTTCGCCATGTCGACGGACGCCTTTGCCGCTGCTGTCGGCAAAGGCGCCACGTTGCACCCCCGCGGATTCGCGAGGCGCTCCGTACCGGGCTGATCTTCGGCGTGATTGAAGCCCTCACACTGAAGCCCTCACACCGCTGGTTGGCTGGGCGCTCGGCAAGGCCACCGCGCCGTATGTCGCGTCGTGGGATCACTGGATCGCGTTCAGCCTGCTGCTTGTGCTAGGTGTACGCATGATCAGCTTGGGCCTGCGCACGCTCGCGGCGGACATCGAGAAACCCAGCAGTCACGGTTTCTGGCTGCTGGAGCTCACCGGATTCGCGACGAGCATCGACGCAATGGCGATGGTGGCTGGGCTCGCTTTCATCGATGTGAATATCCGACCGCTGCGACCATCGGACTGGCGACGCTGATCATGGTGACCCTGGGCGTGATGATCGGGCGTTTTCTCGGCAAGGCTGTCGGGCAACGCGCGGAGATTGCGGGCGGGTTCATTCTTGTTGTTATCGGATCGGTGATTCTGGCCGAGCATCTCGGGTATATGAGTTGAGGTAGCGAGCGGATTGGAGTCTGCACCCGGCGCTGAGCAAACGCGCAGGTCGGGGTAGCGAGCGCCGGTACAGCCACTTGATAATTGATAAAGAATACGAAATAGTTATCAGGACGAGCCGGATTTGAAAGGCGCTATGTTTTGTATATAAAGCCATGGCGACGTCGACAGAGTCAGGCTCCGTCGAACCGCGTTACGGCAGCATCCTTTCCATCAGGCGGTCGCGATCTATCAACTGATGTTTGAGCGCGTCTGCCACATGCAACACGATCAGTGCAATCAGGATCCAGGCGGAGAAAGTATGCACCGTGAAGAAAATCTTGCGCAGGCCGGGGTCGTCCCAGCCCCACATGGGCAGCGGGATGCCCCAGAAGCGCGTGGCGAACTTGTTGAATGACGAGCCGAGGTAACCCGTCAGCGGCATGACGATCATCGCCAGCCCGATCACCCAGTGCAGAGCTATCTGCGCGGGTGAATAACGCGGCACGCCTGCGCTTGCGTCGAGCGGCGTGTTGGACGAATGCGCGATGTTCATGCTCGCCTCCTCTATTTTCTCTATTGGTTTCGGCGTGGGCCGCGTCTGGGCTTTTCCTTACTCGCTTCCTCACTCGAAACCGTACGCGTTGCTCTACCTTACGCCGAATGTTTTCGTCCGACGAGCAGCAGTTTTCCGTGTTCGTCTATTGGGCACTCACCTGTATTGCGATGGAGCGGCAGCGTGTCTCCGGTCAAACCACCGATCATGATTTCGAGCACGCAGCCGACGTCCGTATCCGGGTTGCCCTTCGGTGACAGGTTGACCGGGCGTCTAGTCAAAAGGTGTCGTGCACGAACGTGGGAGCAACAGCATATTTCGAGCCTGCTGGGAGGCCGGCGCGTACCACTAAAGCGCTTACTTGCCGGAGGATTTCCTGGTCCTGTGAGCGGGACCAGGAAGTCCGTGGCCCTATCAGAAGTTGACGACGGTGCCTATCCCCCGACCACTGCTTCGTCATGCACGCGCTCGGACGGATTCGCGGGGTTAGGAATTCCGCCGGCCGGCCGGAACGCGTATTGGAAGTCGGCCTGTAATTGCCACCATGGCGCGACCTGATACTGATAGGTCGCTTCGATGATCGTTTTGGGCACTGCGCTGCGAATAAACGGGTGTTGAAAATGATCCGGTATCCTGATCGAGGCCCTGCGCGTTCGAGCCGATTCTGGTGTAGCCAACCGCCAGTCCGGCCACGTCATTGGCCCAGCCCTTGAACGGCGCTTTCAGAGTGATGCCCGCGAGCACGGTCACCGCGTCTGATGGCTTCGCCCCGAAACGAACGCCGAGCGAGAACAGCGGGTAAGCGGGGCCGCCCGAGGACAGGTCGACGGATGGCAGAGCGGGCCAGCCGAACGTCGCGTTCATGAACGGCGTGGCGTACTGGCTGATCATGAATTCCTGATCGAGACTCTGCTGGCCAAGCGTTTTACGTCGACTCGTCCGTCGAGCAGGGACTGCTGGTACCAAAGCTCCCACAGGCGAGTGCTTCTGTCTGCCTCTATGCCGCTTGCGGACTGCAGCGTAAGCAGCGTGTGCTGGCTCAGGTTGCGACCATGAATTTGTAAACCGGAGACATTGAACGTACCGCCCAGCAGGCCGAAGGCTTTGGATGTATCGACCTGGACGGTCGCTTGGGTCAGTCTGTCGTAGGCGCCTTCATGCGACACGCCTCCAGACAGGTTACGCATATATTCGCTGGTTTCCTGCACGCTTAGGGTAACGCCGTAGTTACCCAACCACGGACACAGGCCGCCCATGTCCCCGAACAACGCCGAGCAGTCCCGGCCGGTTGGCGCGGGTGCTGCTTGCGTGTCGGCGGTGCCTGCGCCCGGTGCGTCGACACTCGTCTGCGCGACCGCACTGGATAATGCGCCTAGCGACAGCAATACGGAAACACCGTTGCGAACACTGGATCGCGCCGCGCTCGAGAGACGTAGCGCTTGCGCAGCGTAGGACGCTGGCGTCACTTCAAGAAAACTCGAAGGTAAATTCTTAAGGTTTTTATTCATGGTTTGTGGAGAGATAGATGGTTTTACGATCTATATTTTTTTCTCGGTGAAAGTGAAACAGCGGGTGAAAGGGCGAATGAAAAACTGAGTACGTGCTGTGGTCGGGATCAGGCAAACCACCAGCTCACACGCACCGCGTGTCCGAGCTCGTCGCCGACCGAGGTAGCGGACAAAGCGCTTGCGATAACAATGGCTGCAACGGTCAGTGCAATGAGCAAGCAGACTGTCGGCGTGAGCGAGCCGCCGCCGTAACCTACCTTGCGCGGCACGGCACGAACCACGTTGGCCCGGAAGCGGTGAGAACACGCTTTGCCGAGTATCGCGAGACAAAGCGCGGCCCATCCCAATGACGGGTTGCGAGTGAATAAGCGGCGCGGCGACCATAATATACCGGACCGATGCGTGAGATAAGCGAAATGACAAACATGAATGAACAGACTCCCGTCCAGCTCGACTGAATCGAGCGACGTGCAAAGAGATGACGCGGTTTTGCAAGTGAACTTGCAAAGGCGATCAGACAAAGGGAACGTGCTGCAGAAGGACGGGCATAAAGCCAGTCCTGAATGAAGCACGCTAACCCGACCAGGCGAGTTAGCGGCTAAGGAGTGTTCCTGTGACGCTATCTCGCGGATGCTTCGCCGGCGATGGCCGGCATCCAACTTCCACTACCAGGGCATGTGTCCACGATGGACTCCTTGTGACGAGACAGGCGGATTGTAATCTCGGCGCAAACTCATTGGCAAGTCAATATGAGGTACGAAAATCAAGCCATGTGCCCGATGAGAAAGCAATTATGCGCGCATTCCCGCCGCGTCCGGAACAAGCCTGAATTAACCGGAAATTTATTTCATTATGCTTACGCAGTACATTGCTGCAAATTCAGAAAATGAAGCATCAAGGAGGTTAATAACCATGGATCAACTACGCATCAAAACTATTTCTGCTGTATTTAACGAATGGGGTTGACTCGACATTTAGCGTACGCTTAGAATCCGGGTATCGTAACAAACGGGGCTAATGCCTTGGACAGTTGTAGTAGTCGACCTTCGAAGTTTTTCTCTGCCTGACAGGCAGCACGTTCGCGCCTGATTCCCTAGCCGCCGTCTTGCCAGCAGGCAGACTGTACGCGCCGCAGTAAATACCTCGTGCACCTTGAAACAAGCGTATTGACGCGAGGCTAGCCTGCGTCCATACGAATCGCGTTGCGAGCCAACCCTCGCGACTGGTTCTGCTCGCGCCTTGTCGTCAGAAAGGCGCGCCGTGCGGATGACGACGTGCGTGCATACGCAATAAAGGAGCCACCATGCCCAACAGTGACAGTTATCCCCTTACGCCGCAGCACTTTCACTTTAGCCAGGGAAGGCGAGTAGGTCCCTTTCGTCACGCGCACCGCGTGCCCGAACTCCGATCTGCTGGCTTTCCATTCACTGAAAAGCCATATTGTCGGAGAAGCATCATGAACTTCTGTTTGCTCGTCTCGCACCTTCCACACGTCCAGGAATCAGGCCTTCACTACAACACCATGCTGTCGCTGGAATCCACCAGCCGGCATCGGTGCGCCAATGCATGGCGCGCATTCCGCCAATTCGTGTACGCCTGATCAACGTTCCCGCGTACACGCTTTGGTCTCCTAAATTTCATCAAGGGATGACTCAGGTCGTTCGTATGCGGGACAAGCACGGCACTTCCTCTATCGGCCGCCACGCTTTCTGGAACAATAAAAAATGTCCACTGCATCTCAAGTTTTACCACCACGCAGCGCTGTGCTCGATGATGCCCACGTTGGAGACATCAAGGGCGCACTCGGCACGATCGCCTAACATGACACGGGCGTGCGCACGCGCACCATTGGTGGGCGCTTGCGCACGCTTCTGGCCATTCTCGGCCCCGGCCTGAGGTGGTCGGCGACAATGACGCCGACGCTTTCGGCACCTATACACAAGCGGGTCAGAACTGCGGCACAACGTTGCTCTGGACACTGCTCCTGCTGGTTCCCGTGCTGGTGTCTATTTACCCGCTCGTGCGCAGATGGCAACCAGCTTCTTCGTGCCGACTTGGCCGGCGCAGTCGAAGCTGAGCGACGTTGTTGCTCGTGATCGGCATTGTCGGCACCACGGTGGTTCCCTGGCAATTGTTCTTCCAGCAAAGCTACGTAGTCGACAAGCGCATCACGCCGCGCTTCATGAAGTATGAAAAAGCCGACCTGTGGATCGGTATTGTCTTCGTGATGATCGGCGGCGTAGCCATGATGTCCTTCTGCGCCGCGCTGTACGCCGGCAAACCCGAGTTCGGCAATTTCACCGATGCAGGCGGGGTGATCGCAGGCCTGAGCAAATACGTGGGACGCACGAGCACCACGCTGTTCGCCGTGGGCGTGCATCATTGGTGCTGCTGCGGTGTCGCTGTCGACCGCTTATGCCATTGGCGATGTATTCAAGATTCGCCACTCCCTGCACCGCGGCGTGTCGGACGCAAAAGGTTTTTATCTGGTTTATTTCGGCATCGTGGCTGCGGCGGCGACACTCGTGCTCATTCCCGGCAGTCCGCTTGGCCTGTTGACGGAAGCCGTACAAACACTCGCAAGCGTTTTGTTGCCGAGCGCGACGGTATTCCTGCTGTTATTGTGCAACGACAAGGCGGTGCTTGGACCGTGGGCCAACTCGAAGAAGCTCAACGTTTTCACGCTGTAATCTGGGTCCTGGTGATGTTGTTGTCGATTATCCTGACGGCATCCGTTGTGTACCCGGACATCAGCGGCGAGACCATTCTTGAAGTGCTGGGCGGTGGAACGGCGTTGGCTGTTGCCGGGTATCTGGCCATGGTGGTCTTTCGCAAGTGTGATCCTGAAGCAGCGGACGGCGCGCAAGGGCGCACCGGGCAGCGCTATCTGAAGGAAACACGGGACACGTGGCGCTACCGCCTCTGGATGAGCTGCCGCCTCCCCAATCTTACGCTGACAAAGCGCATCTGGATGGGCGTGCTTGGTTACCTGATCGTGGCGGTCGGGCTGGTGGTGGTAAAGGTCGTGCAGATGATCTGGTTGCCCTAACGGGAATGCGCGGGCGTGGCTGCTCGCGGCAGAACGGCGCCATGCCCACTTGTTTTTGTCCTGGCGGACTGGCGTGTTTTAATCGTAAGTCTCTCAAGCCCATCGAGCACGCAATCAATGCAATAGTCGACGAAGGACAGGCAATGGACCAAAATCAGCTTCGCCGCACAATAAGCCTCGCGCGCCGCTTGGTAGGGCTGCTTGTTCTTCTGCTATTCGCCTTTCTCAATCTCGCTACGCGGTCATTCACTCCTAACCTGATGCGCGTGCCGGCGCAGTCAGGTGTCACAGTTGAGAAACACCTGATCGTTCCAGTCCGTTGCCGAATCTACGGAAAGTATTGCCTGGGCAAATTCCTGGGTGGGCATGTAGGGAGCATGGCAGGGCGCGGGCATCAATCCGCACGTTTGCATCATCGAAATAAATCATACGGGAAGCGGTCATGCTAAGGAAGGTCTGCATAACCGTTTTTCGGAGTGCGGGCCTTTTGCTTCCTGCGCGTTGCGGCGTTGAGAATTTGTTG
>CALNPU010000060.1 GCA_940588625.1 uncultured Caballeronia sp. | reverse complement strand
AACCGCTTCATATCGCTCCTCCTCCACTATCGGAGGAGAAATTCTAGCCGCTTTAAAAAAACGTTTTGACAACCTGGGCCATACGCGGACACATCAGATCTGGCATCGGCTGGCTGGCGTCCTGGCGCAGCATTTCACCGTCATCGCGACGGATTTGCGTGGTTGGCGCATCGGCGAAACCGGTCAGCGACGCGCAGCACACACCCTATTCCAAACGTGCGATGGCCGTCGATCAGGTCGCGGTCATGCGGCATTTTGGTTTCGAGCGCTTCATGGTCTGTGCGCATGATCGCGGCGCGCGGGTGGCGCACCGGATGGCGCTGGATTTCCCCCGGGCTGTTGACCGCCTGATGCTGCTCGACATAGCGCCGACGCTCGCAATGTACGACGCCACTGATCGTGCCTTCGCCACTGCCTATTCTCACTGGTTCTTCCTGATCCAGCCCGAGCCCTTGCCGGAATTGCTGATCGGCGCGCATCCTGATGCCTATGTCGAGCGCGTGATGGGCAGTCGCCACGCGGGTCTTCCCTTTGCACCCCATGCGTTGCAGGCCTACCGCGCTGCGCCAGCCCGGCGCGGTGCATGCGATGTGCGAGGATTACCGGGCGTCGGCGACGACCGATCTCGACCACGATCACGCGGATATCGAGCGCGGCAACCGACTCGCGTGTCCGTTGCGAGTGTTGTGGGGACAGGAAGGTGTGATCGAACAATGCTTCGAGCCGCTGGCCGAATGGCGTCGTGTCGCACGCGATGTCAGTGGCCGCGCGTTGCCTTCGGGCCACTATATTCCGGAGAAGTACCGGACGCATTGCTCGCGGAGATGCTCGATTTTTTCGAGGCAAGCGAGGATGCATAAGGGTGCGGCAGGTTCGCGTCACGCGCGTTCAAGCGGCTGTTATTTTTCTGTAGGGAAAGCACCGATGCATCTCAAAAACAGGCGCGCTACGATGCAGTCGGCGCTGATCACGTCAACAAAATTTCGCCGCTTGGGCCTGGCCGTTCGATGAAAAGTCGATAGCTGACAAGCGGCTTTCTTTTTGGTTGTTGCAGGTTGTTGCACGCCGAGCCTGCGCATTCAGGCAAAGCATTCAGTCGATCTTTACCGTCTCGCCTTCCATCCTTAGCGCACCGCTCGCCGCCAATTCGGCCAGATACTTGCGCACTAATCCCGGACGATCATTGGCGAGCAGGTTCGCGGCGGCGCGCATTGCCCCGGCTTTATCTACGAGCAGCAGTAATTCGCTGACCGGCATTGAACGCAACTCCATCAGCTTGAACATGATCATCACTTTCAGCGCATTCTTCTGCGCACGGGATCAGCACGAAGATAATCGATTCGCGAGAAAGCCATATCCAATGCCGTCGAGACATCCGTGAACGGCGCGCCATGGCCGGGAATCACTGCCCGTACATCCAGCGTGGCGATCAGCTCGAGCACTGCGCGTTGCTTCGCGAAACCGCTTTCGCCTTCCAGTTCGGGAAAGATCACGCCGAAGCCGTTTTCCCACAGCGCGTCGGCCCTGATCAGCAGCCGTTCTTCAGCACAATACAACATCAGCGAATGCGGATCGTGACCGGGGGCGCCGAGCACCGACCAGTCGAAGCCCCCAAGTCGGAGCGTCGTCCCCGGGGCAATCGTGCCGGTGAAACCGAAGCGCTCGCAGCTTTGCCCGGTTGCGCGGAACGTGAGTTTGTCTTCATCCCATTTACGCACGGCGTCGGCTTCTGTTTGCGGAATCAGCGTCTCGCAGATGAAGTTCGATTGCAGCAACGCATTGCCGCCGCAATGGTCCGAATGCAGATGCGTGTTCACAATCAGATCGAGGGTACGTTCGTTGCCAAGTGCTTGCCGCACGAGTGCCACCGTCTGCGGAACGTGTATCGCGTAGCCGGAATCGACCAGCGCGGTGCGTATTCCATGCGCGTCACGCTGGTCACGTCCGTCATCGATGAAAAACACGTTGTTCGACGACAGCCAGCCGCGCTCAAACACCCGCATGGACGCCGGAAACGTGATCATGCGTTTTGCTCCTTCGGCATCACGACGATGGTCGCGCTTGCCTTGACAATGACCTCGCCGTGCTGGTTCAGCGCCTGGCCTTCCAGCTTCACGAGATCGCCGTTCAAGCTTGGTTTCCATTGGGCCTCGGTCACTTGCCAGCTCATCGCGAGCACGAGCTTGATGCCGAATTCAAGGCCGAGCGGCTGGGCGTAGGTGGAAAAATGCGTGGCGAGCATCGCCATCAAATGCGCCGTGGGTTGCGTGCCCGATGCGATCAGCGACCCGAAGCGGCTGGCTTCGGCGTAGGCATCGTCGTGATGCAGCGGGTCCAGCGTAGCGGAACGACTTGATGGAGTCGGGCGGCAGCGCCAGCGTGGCCGTGAAGCGCTCGCCAATATGCACCACTCGCGGCGCTTTCTTGCGTGCTTGCGCTTGCGTCAGGACTGCCGCTTTTTGTATGTCATCGAAGAAAGACCAACCCGCAATTTCATCGATTGTGCGAAAACAGCCGTCGCAAAGCCCTGTCGATGGATTCATCCTGCATACATCGATACACGGCGATGCGGTGGCCTCAGTCATCACGCGGTCTCGCGCAGCGCGACATCAGCGACCGGCGCGCCCGTCAGCGCGACCAGTTCCGGCGGCCCAGAGACTGTCGAGCACGAGCAGGTCTTCATCGATCAGCGTCAGAGGCGTTGTGGCATGGTCGATCAGGCACACGCCGCGATTGCGTAGCCGGTTTTCTCGCGGACGAACTTGGCGTCGGCGCGGGCGAGTTCGCCTACACGTTCGGCCAATTTCTTTTCATTCACGCGATTCGCGCCGCTTGCGATCACGAGCACCGGCGCGTCGTCTTTCTTGCGGCGAAACAGGATCGATTTGGCGATTTGCGCAACCGAGCAGCCGAGGCTGGCCGCTGCTTCGGCGGATGTCTTGCCGGTTTCGGCGAGCATGACAACGGGACTGGCGTGCCCGCGTTCCTGCAGCAGGAGCGCCACGCGGCGAGCGGATTCGGGCAGGGCGTCGAGTGTTTCGTTCATCGTGTTCGTTTCCGGATCAATGAGCTTGAGTTGACGATCAAACGCACGGCGCCGCGCCGTCGCGTTTTTTTGCGAGCAATGCGCGTCCGACACGTGATGTGCTCGGCTTGCCGATCACCCGCGAAATGAAGTCGCCAATTTCCACGAGCTGATCGAGATCGACGCCGGTTTCAATACCGAGTCCGTTCAGCAGAAAGATCACGTCCTCGGTCGCGACGTTGCCGGTCGCGCCTTTCGCATAGGGACAGCCGCCAGTCCCGCCACGGAGGCGTGGAAAATCTCGATGCCTTCCTGCAGCGACGCGTAGATATTCGCAACCGCCTGACCATAGGTATCGTGGAAATGGCCGGAGAGCCGTTCGCGCGGGAACACCTTCGATACCGTCGCCATCACGTCACGCGTGCGGCCCGCGATGCCAACGCCGATGGTGTCGGCAATATCGATTTCATCGCAGCCGAGCGCCTTCATGCGCTGTACGACATTGACCACGGCTTTGATCGGCAAGTCGCCCTGGTACGGACAATCGAGCGAGCACGAAATGCTGCCGCGCACGCGCAAGCCCGCTTCTTTCGCTGCCTTCGCGACCAGTTCGAAGTAGTTCGAAGCGCGTGATACTTTCATGCTGCAGTTGATGTTCTTCTGCGAAAACGTCTCACTGGCCGCGCCGAAGATGACGATTTCATCGACTTTTGCTTCCAGCGCCGCTTCGAAGCCGTGCAGGTTCGGCGTGAGCGCCGAATAAATCGTACCCGGACGCCGCTCGATACCGGCCATCACGGCTGCGCCGTCGGCCATTTGCGGCGGCACCCATTTTGGCAAGACGAACAACGCCGATTCGACGTTTTGAAAACCCGCGTTGGAGAGTCGGTTTACCAGTTCGACCTTCACCTTGGTCGAAACGAATTCCTTTTCGTTCTGCAGGCCATCGCGTGGCCCCACTTCGACGATTTTTACCTTGGCCGGTAGCATGCCTGTCTCCTTTGAATACGTGTCTGTCTTTGCGGATCGATGACCCTTAATACTCGCGTTTCACATCGACTATGCTGGATATTGGCTCGCCGCGCGTGAGCACCATGATCTTGTTCGCGATCTGCTCTGTGCTTTCCTCACGCAGAGTTTCGGCGGCGATATGCGGCGTGATCGTGAGGCGCGGCGTGCGCCAGAATGGATGATTGTCCAGCAGCGGTTCGGTGTGGAATACATCGAGTGTCGCGGCAGCGATCTGGCCCGTTTGCATGGCGTGGAGCAGGTCGTCGTCCAAATGCCCGCCGCGCGCTAGATTGACGAGATACGCACCTGGTTGCGAGCCGCTCGAACGTGCGCCGGTTCAGGATGCCTTCGGTATCCGGCGTATGCGGCAGCAGGTTGATGAGCACCCTTGTGCCGTCCAGGAAGGCTTCGAACTGTTCGTCGCCGGCGAAAGTCTTGACGCCTTCAACATCCCGCTTGCTACGGCTGAAACCGCGCACCGGCATGCCGAACGCCGCCAGCGCTTGTGCGACCCGCGCGCCGAGCACGCCCATGCCCAGCACCCCGACCGTGAAGTCCTTCAGCGCGTTGGGCGGTAGTTTTTGCTACGATGCTCACGCTGGAGTGCGTCATGTTCGTCCAGGCGGCAGGCAGGTAGCGCAGCACCGTGTGGGCCGCGTATTCGACCATCTGGTGGCCATGCCCCCCTGTCTTCTAGGCGCACGAGCAGCGCGTTGGGCGGCAGTGTGCCGGGCTGCTTGCGTTCGATTTCGAGAATGGCATCTCTACCCCTGCGCCGAGGTTGAACACCGCCTTCAGGTCCAGCCGGTGCGCGAACAACTTGGGCGGCTTGCGCCAGACGACTGCATAGTCGGCGGGGGCGGTGTCGCCGGGTTGCCACAGGCGCACATCGGCGCCGGGAAGTGCGCGGGCGAGATCGTCAAGCCAGAGAGAGGCCTCGGTGTGGTGCTCGTAGAGAATGATCTTCATTGAAGGTTCGTGTTCACGGGGATAAGGACGTGCGGAGCGTTGAATTGTGTCCGAAATTAAGCTCATTTTACGGTTTCGCCGCGGATTTGCCTCGGTTTCTCCGATGTACACGCGTAGCGCCGGAGACTATGCCCCCACCATCGCTCGATCTCGGCCGATAACCAAATGACGAAAACTTGGTTCGCGCCGGGGCGCTTACGCAGCAGAATTGCTCCTCACTATGCTGGCTATGAGCCGGCAGCGAGGTTCACATGAGTTCATGCAGCACATCGGCCTGGCCGCCGCGGCTTGTTACCGTTCCTCCAGGCTTGCACGGCAGGGAGGGCGCGCACTGGCAAACGTGGCTGGAGCGGCAATTACCGAGATCACGGCGCGTGGAGCAGGACGACTGGGACGCGCCGCGACTGGACGCGTGGGCGCAATCCATTGCGGATACGGTGGCCAGCGTCTGTGGTCCGGTCATTCTCGCCGTGCATAGTTTCGGTTGCCTCGCGGCCGCGCAAGGGCTGACCGACGAGGCCGTTGCCGGTGTGCTGTTTGTCGCGCCAGCAAGTTCGGACAAGTTCAAGTTCGCTGGCGCGTTCGAACCGCGCCGTCTCGCGGTGCCGTCGGTGCTGATTGCCAGCATGACCGACCCTTGGATGCCCTTCGACCAGACGATGCGCCTCGCGAGCCAATTAGGCAGCACGTTCGTGAACCTTGGCGACGCCGGGCACATTAACACGGCGGCGTGGTTCGGTCCGTGGCCGCGCGCAAAATATTTTGTCGATACCCCCTGATTCATTGCGCAGCCCCCGCGCGTTTCGCTGAGCAACCCGACGTGTTCGACCGCTTCGAGAGCTTCGAACAAGCGGCGTATGGATGAGTTGTCCGATGCAATACAGCCCCGGCTTTTCGATGGAATCGCCGCTTCGCAGCGGTTTTCACTATTCGAATAATCGGGGGACGTATGGCGGGTTTGAAGCATTTGGCAGCAATCGCGGCGCTGGGTCTCACTATGTTCGCTCACGCGGATACGGCGCTGCTCAACGTCTCTTATGACGTCACGCGCGAGTTGTACAAGGATATCGATACCGCGTTTATTGCCGACTATAATATAAGCAGAAGACCGGCGAGACGCCTTTCGGTGCGCCAGTCGCATGGGGCGTCGAGTGCGCAGGCTTTGTCGGTGATGCAGGGTCTGCAGGCTGACGTGGTGACGATGAACCAGCCGAACGACATCGACTTGCTGGTCGAGCGCGGTGGCCTGGTGCCGGCCAACTGGCGCACGCTTTTGCCGAATAACGCGGTGCCGTACATGACCACCATGGTGTTTCTGGTGTGTCATGGGAACCCGAAGAACATCAAGGACTGGAGCGATCTCGCGCGCTCCGGCGTACAGGTCGTGATCGCGAATCCGAAGACCTCGGGTAACGGACATTATGCGTATCGGCTGCGTGGGGTTACAAGAAGCAGCAGGGCGCGACCGAAGCGTAGGCTCAGGACTTCGAGAAAGCCATCTTCAAGAACGTGCCGGGGCTGGACCACGGGCGGCCGTGGCGCGACGACGTTCACGCAACGGGGTATTGGCGACGTGCTCGTGACGTTTGAAAACGAAGTAGCGCTGATGAATGCGGGGCGCGAGGGGAAAGGATTTCGACGCGGTGTATCCGTCGGTGAGTTTGTTAGCCGAACCGCCGGTCGCGGGGTTGCCAAGGTCGTCGACAAGCGCGGCACGCGCAAGGAAGCGCAAGCGTACCTGGATTATTTGTGGACGCCGGCGGCGCCGGAAATCATCGCGCAGCATCATCTACGGCCACATAACGCCGAGGTGCTGGCGAAGCACGCAAGCGAATTCAAGCCGATCAAGACGTTCACGGTTGGGCAGGTTTTCGGCAATTGGCAGAAAGCGCAGCAAACCCATTTTTCCGATGACGACACGTTCGATCAGGTGATTGTGGATAAGAATTGAAGGGGTGATTGACCGCTTTGCTCGAAAAGAGCACATAACTTAAGGGGCAATTTACTGCCCCTTAACCCTTAAGTTCGTTTGAGCCGCTTAGTGAGCACCTTCTTGCCTCTTGCGGAGAGCAGGTCCGGCGCAAATAAAATCCCCCAGGATCTATTGATCGCAGGGGATTCTAGACATCAACTGCGCTTCACCGGGCCTTCACGGCGTGGGTCAGCGAGTCAGGCAGCTCGCCAATCACTGCACTTGTGCGTGCCCGCACTTCACCTCACAAGCCTCTGCCGCCTGCATCTGCCTGCGATGCTTCCGCGCGCATCCCCAACCACTCCAGCAATTTCCTATCCGATTCAGCCTGCGGGTTGCTCGTCGTCAGCAACTGGTCGCCATAGAAGATCGAGTTCGCGCCGGCGAGGAAACACAGCGCCTGCAGTGCTTCATCCATATGCTCGCGTCCCGCCGACAAGCGCACCATCGCCTTGGGCATCGTGATCCGCGCAACCGCGATCATGCGCACGAATTCGAACGGATCGAGCGGAGCCGTACCCGTCAGCGGCGTGCCTTCCACCTGTACCAGATTGTTGATAGGCACCGATTCCGGATACGGCTCCATGTTCGCCAGTTGCGTGATCAGCCCGGCACGCTCGCGCCGCGATTCGCCCATGCCGACAATCCCGCCGCAACACACGTTGATACCGGCATCGCGGACATGTTCGAGCGTATCCAGGCGGTCCTGATACGTGCGCGTCGAGATGATCTGGCCGTAGAACTCCGGCGATGTATCGAGGTTATGGTTGTAGTAATCCAGCCCCGCATCGCGCAGGCGTTCCGCCTGATGCGCTTCGAGCATGCCGAGCGTCACGCAGGTTTCCAGGCCCATCGCCTTCACGCCGCGAATCATGTCGGCGATCGGTTCGAGATGCTGGTCCTTCGGATTGCGCCACGCCGCGCCCATGCAGAAACGCGTCGCGCCGTTCGCCTTGGCGATCTCGGCAGCTTTCAGGACTTCATCGACGGCCATCAGCTTGTCGGCCTTCAATGCCGTGTCGTGATGCGACGACTGCGGGCAATATGCGCAATCTTCCGGGCAACCGCCGGTCTTGATCGACAGCAGCGTGGAGAGCTGAACTGTGTTGGCATCGAAGTATTCGCGGTGCACGCCCTGCGCGCGAAACAGCAGGTCGTTGAACGGCAGGTCGTAGAGCGCGACGATATCCGCCACGCGCCAGCGAGCTAGCGTTTGCGGTGCGGCGGGTTGAGTCGTCTTGTCGGTGGATTGCACTTGCGTCATGTGAGGATCCTTTTCGTTTTGCAGATAACGATGAATTACTGGCCCGAACCCGCTGAACGAAGCGTGTCCAGCAGCATGGAGGTATCCAGGTAAGCCATAGCCGCGTGAGCATCGGGCGGCGTAAGGCGGGGAATCGTGCCGAGCAGCGGCGCGTTGTATTGACTGTCCAGCCGCAGCCGGATTGCTTCGATGTTCTCAGCAGGAAACAGCATGGCGGGATCGATCTGGTTAGCCACCCAGCCCACCAGATGCAGCCCCCGCGTCGCGATAGCCTCCGCGCTCAGCAACGCATGGCTGATGCAGCCGAGCCGCATGCCGACCACCAGCACAACCGGCAGGTTCAACGCGAACGCGAGGTCGGCGGTATCGTGGACATCGGTGAGCGGCACGCGGAATCCGCCGACGCCTTCCACCACGACCACGTCTGCTTGCTGCACGGCGAACTGATGCGCTTCCACGATCCGCGCAATATCCAGCGACACATTCTCGCGTGCCGCTGCAATGTGCGGCGCGGCGGCTTCCTTCAGCAAGAACGGCGTGCGTATGGCTGGCGGCAGCGCAACGTTCGCAGCGGTATCGAGTTGATCGGCGTCTTCGTTGTGCCAATCGCCGTCGTGTTCGAATACCCCCGCCGCGATAGGTTTCATCGCGGTAGCACGCAGGCCGAGTGCGGCAAAGCCATGCAGCAACGCAGCGGATACGAGCGTCTTGCCGATCTCGGTATCAGTGCCGGTGACGAAGAGCGAGAGTGGTGCGGTCATGATCGATTGCTCAAGGTTTGCAGTGCCTCGTCGAGCTTGGCGAGGTCGTCGTAGCTATGCGCCGCCGAAAGCGAAATGCGCAGGCGCGATGTGCCAACGGGAACGGTCGGCGGCCGGATCGCGGGCACCCACATGCGGTATTCATCGAGTGCAGCGGCAAGCTTCAGCGTCTCTTCATTGCCGCCGATAATCAACGGCTGAACCGCCGTATGCGAATCCACGGGCAACCATCGCGTGCGCTGCAAAATGGCGCGTGTGCGGTCGATCAGCGTAGCCAGATGTGCGCGCCGCTCATTGCCTTCCTGTCCGCCGATAATCTTCAAACTGGCCGATACCGCATGCGCCACAGCCGGCACCGATGCCGTCGTAAAGATGTACGGCCGCGCGCGCTGCACGAACCATTCGATCACCGTTTCATGCGCGATTACGAACGCGCCGGACACGCCCGCTGCCTTGCCCAGCGTGCCAACGTACACGAGATGCGGCGAGCACAACGCAGCCTCAGTCAGCGCGCCGCGGCCTTGCGGACCAAGCACGCCGAAGCCGTGCGCATCGTCGACAACCAGCCATGCGCCATGACGCTCCGCCAGCTCGAGCAGCCGTGCGAGCGGGGCGATATTGCCGTCCATGCTGAAGACGGAATCCGTGACGATGATCTTCGTGCCGCCGTCATTCGCGGATGCTTCGAGCATCGCGTCGAGTGCTTCGGCGTCAGCGTGAGGATAGATGCGAATCTCCGCACGCGACAGGCGAGCGCCATCGATCAGCGATGCGTGGTTCAACGCGTCGCAGAACATTAGTGTGTCGCGACCGCCTGACTTACTCACAGCGCCTAGCGTGGTCAACGTCGCGAGATTCGTCATGTAACCGGTGCTGAAGTACAGCGCTCGCGCCTGGTCGACGAATCCGCCGGAGAATGCTGCGAGGTCGTCTTCAAGCTTCGCATGCGCGCGCGAATGGCCGCCGAGCAGATGCGATCCGCCGCTGCCCGCGCCGTATTTTCGCGCGCCTTCCGCAAGCGCTTCGCGCAAGGTTTCGTGCGCGGCGAGCCCGAGGTAATCGTTGCTTGCAAAGCCGATGATCTCGCGTTCGTCCACCGTCATGTGAGCGGCGCAGGCGTTGTCGGCGATGCGTCGGCGACGATGCAAGCCGTTGCGCTCGATATCGGCGAGACCTTGTTTAAGGGTCCCGAAAAGAGCGGGCGATGTAGTGCTCATGCAGCCTCCGATAACGTGGCGTCGAAGACCGTGCGGGTGCGTTCGGCGAGCAGTGCGAGTTCGTCGTCGCTGAGGATGTACGGTGGCATCAGATAGACGGTTCTGCCTATCGGTCGCAACAATAGCTCACGTTTCAAGGTCTTTTCGAAGAACCGCCGGGAGAATGAGCGTGCCTGGGCGGGGTCTTCAATGATCGCATCGAACGCGAAGATCGTGCCGCGTTCGCGCAGGTTCCTGACGTGCGGATGATCTTGAAGCGGGCTCAGAGCGGCGCGCAACACAGACGATTTCCGGCGGTTCTCTTCAAGCACGTTCGCGCTTTCGAACAGGTCGAGCGTCGCCAGGGCGGCGCGGCATGCGAGCGGATTACCCGTGTATGAATGCGAGTGCAGGAAACCACGCGTCATGTCGTCGTCGTAGAACGCAGCGTAGATTTCATCGCGTGTGAGCACGATGGATAACGGCAAATACCCGCCGCTGATTCCCTTCGATAAACACAGGAAATCCGGCCAGATCACAGCTTGTTCGCATGCGAAGAACGTGCCGCTGCGACCACATCCGACAGCGATTTCATCGGCGATGAGATGCACGCCGTAGTCATCGCAAAGCGCACGCAGGCCCTTCAAATACGAGGGATCGTGCATCGCCATTCCGGCCGCGCATTGAACAAGCGGCTCGACGATCACGGCGGCAAGCTGCGAGGCCTTGGCGTCGAACAGCGTTTTCATATCGGCGAGCGCGCGTTGCGCGACATCACGTGCCGTCTCGCCTTCGCGGGCCTGGCGGGCATCCGGTGAGCTCACCACATGCGCATGGCGAATTAGCAGATCGTAGGCGTCCTTGAACAACGCGACGTCGGTCACGCCGAGCGCGCCGATGGTCTCGCCGTGATAGCTGTTCGCGAGACAGACGAACTCGCGCTTCTCCGCGCGGCCGCTGTTACGCCAGAAATGGAAGCTCATTTTCAACGCGATTTCGACTGCCGATGCGCCGTCGGAGGCGAAGAACGCATGGCCCAGCGTGTGCTGCGTCAGCGCGTGCAGACGCTCGGCGAGCAGGATGGCGGGTTCGTGCGTGCAACCGGCGAGCATGGCGTGTTCAAGCGTGTCGAGTTGATCCTTCAGTGCCACATTGATGTGAGGATTCGCGTGGCCGAAGAGGTTGACCCACCACGAGCTGATGGCATCGAGATAGCGATGGCCTTCATGGTCATAGAGCCACGCGCCCTTGCCGCGTGCGATGGGAGCGAGCAGTGTGCGCTCGTGATGTTTCATTTGCGTACACGGGTGCCATACGACGCGTAGCGAGCGTGCAACCCAGTCATCGGGTGCAGGCTTTGGCGGGTTGTTCACGTTCAAAACGACTCCAGGGGAGCGGCCAATCATGCGCTTGGGCGAATTCAGGCGACGCTCCCGATCACATTCAGGCAAGCCACGACGGCTTGCGCTTTTCCAGAAAACTGCGCACGCCTTCGCGCCCTTCATCCGAGGCGCGGATTCGTGCGATACGGTCGGCGGTGTCTGAGATTAGCGATTCATCGATTGGCTTGTCCGCCAGATCGACGACGAGCTGCTTGCACTCGCGCACTGAGTTCGGGCTATTGGCGACCATCGCGGCCGCGACGGCATCGACGGTGGCAGCCAGCGCATCTGCTGCATCGAAACGTTCGGCGGTCACGAAGTATCTGTGCGATGCGCGCGCGCCTATTGCCCGGATCACGTACGGCGCGATGGTTGCGGGCATCAGCCCGAGTCTCGCCTCGGACAAGCAGAAGTGCGCTGACTCCGCGCAGATTGCCATGTCGGCGACGGCGACCAAGCCCATGCCGCCCGCATACGCGTCACCCTGAACCTGCGCGATCACGGGTTTGTTGCATGCGTAGATGGTGTTGAGCATGGTGGCGAGGCCGAGTGCATCAGCGCGATTTTCTGCATCCGAGTACGCTGCCATGCGTTTCATCCAGTTAAGGTCGGCGCCTGCACAGAATGCGGGGCCGTTCGCCGCGAGGATGATGACACGGATGGAGGCATTGTCGGCGAGCGCGCGGAATGCCGCTGTCAATTCGACGATAGTGGATTCGTCGAAGGCATTGCGGACGTCGGGGCGATCAAGTGTGACGCGTGCCACGTAGCCGTCGACGGTGACTTTCAGGCGCTGCAGGTTCATTGCATCGGTCATGGGGGTTTCTTCTCGATCTCGATGTGCGCGACTCGGTGTTTCGCTGAGCACCAATTATCTCTAAATTCGTCGCGGGATTCGATTTTGAGGCGCACGGGGACCTGCGGCGGGCATGGGACGCGTTCGGTGATTGCGCGTGGCGACGCGCGTGGCGACGCGGCTAACTTCGCTTATCGTGGAGGGTCTTTGCGGGGTTCGGAAACTATTTCCCGCTGGTGCCCGGCCGGAGGTTTTTCGTCTGCGCTCGGGCGGGGAGGGTGTTTTGTTATTTCGTGCAGAGTTGTACGCGCACAGCGCCGGGCGCTTTCCGGGCTGTTTTAGTCACGGGGAGGCTTGTCTGCAGCCGGAGCAGAGAACTCCTCCAGCCACCAAACCAAAGGCATTATCGCGACGTTGTCTGCGTCTGACTGACATTGCGACCATTCCAGACCACCGCGTTATTAACGGCATACAACCGGCATGGATCGCTGCTCTGCTTCTGACATCCCGCCAGCGCCACCGACACGGGGTCATCACCACCTTCCGCCCACGACTACGCGCCCGAATCCGATACCGCGAACGCCCGGCTCGAATACTGATGCAGAAAGTTTTCGTAACCTTCGCGGCTATGTTCATCGAGGAACGGCACCGCGGTCACCGCGGTCACGCTCGCATAACCCGTCGGCGAAGGCGCCTGCGGATCCGAAACCTGATACTCGCGATCCGTCGGCATGCCGATACCGGACAGGAACGTCTTCATCCGCGGCCACCAGATCGCCACACCATCACGATCCCCGACCAGCCGCCGATGCGCATCGTTCTTATAAGCGCCGAAATTCACCATGTCGGCCTTGGCACCGTGCGCGCTATATGTGAATGTGAAGCAAACATTTCATCAGGCAAGTTGCCCTGCCGCACCGAGTCGTTGCTCCCGTACATCCACAACGACGGCAACTTCACATGCTCACCGTACTCACCAAACGCACTCGTCAGGTTTTTCTGACAGCCAGGACACTCGTCCTGACGAAGGCCGCCGGAGAAATTGATCAGGCCATGCACGCCCTTCGCCTCACGCGCGTCGCGAGTGCCATACGCCATAGTCACCAGCCCGCCGTGCGAAGCGCCCGCCGCCACCACATGCTCGCTGTCGACAAATGGTTGTTTGTCCATGTAAGCCACCGTGGCTGGCACGTCACGTGCCTGCGTGAAACCATTGGCTTCGACATCACAACCGTTGGCGGTATATTCGCCGCCCGATTCCGCAAAGCCACGACGATTCGGCACAACAACCACATACCCATGGCGCAAGAACTCGCGCGCAAACGTGATCGGACGCGCGCGGGGCTGGTCATGAGCATTGCCAGGGAGCTTGCCGTGATTGAAGACGACCATGGGGAACGGGCCCGGGCCATCAGGTTTGAAAATGGTAGTTTCAAGCGAGACGTCGCCTGAAGGCATTTCGATGACGGACTCGTTGAGATTTCCCTGAACAACCGGAAGAGAGGAGTCGAGCGACTGCGGCACCGTGCCGAAAGCAGGAGCCTCGAGCTTCGCGTACTGCTGCGCACCCGCGAACGGATCTGCAAGCGCCGAGGCCGACATCGCTGCGAGCGCACACACCACTGCACAACCTGACAACACATGCCTAAATGCCATCCCCAAAACCCCCACCCACTCTCGACCCGGCTGATTTTCCAAAGCACGAGCCAGCTTATTGTCACAATCCATCGATCTGCGCGCCTGTACTATCAATCAGTATCGCTGGTCGGATCGTCAAGTCATGTTCCGAATAGACAAGACAATGGTCTTCAATATGCAACACCGACGCGCTGACAGATATTTGGCTTATGAAACAGCAACTTAATATCATTTGCCAGCGACTGGCGAAAGACTAGAGTACCCGGACAAAATGAATAGGCGCAGTTAGAAAGTACCCGCGCGGCACACTAATTCTTGGCGAAAGCAGACGTTAAGGAAATTATTGCCGTCGATACAGCCAGATTCGTCGCTACGACGTTTCAATCGCGAAGATCACCGTCGACATAAACCCAACGGCCGGCGGCGCTGCCTTCGAAGCGGCTCGTCTCATGCAGCCGGAAGGCCCGGCCACCGAGCTTGTATCGAGCAACAAATTCGACCTCGGCGTGATCAGCGTCAATAGGCGTGTGGCGTTTTATCTGCAAGCGGAGCCAGCGGGTGGTGGGATCGGCGGAGGTTTCCAGGTCGCGGGGGCAGGTGGTCGCAGCCCAGGTCGCGCGCAGATATGCCGTGTTCCCGAGCACGTAGGCGGTGTAGCGTGAGCGCATCAGTGCCATTGCGTTGCCCGCCGGTGCTCCGCCTTCTATGAACCGCCCGCAGCATTCCACGTAGCCAGGCGGACGTTTGGCGCTGCTCGATCCCGGCGACGCGCCTCCGCACGGGCATTCACCGGCTTGCTTCCTTCATACGTCGACGCCCGGCATCTCGATGTGTCGCGGCTGCGCCTTCACGCGTACCAGCCGCCATGCGCGAATGGCCGGATACCGGCCGAGGTCCAGGTTGGCTTCATCGGCGACATGGGTGTACGCATACAGCGCAATGTCCGCGATGGTGTATTGCTCACCGATGCAATACGTTCGCGTGGCGAGATGCGTTTCCATCACATCGAGCGCGCGATACGAACCGGTGGTTTTCTCGGGCAGGCGAGGATCGTCAGGGTGTTTGACGAACTGAAGAATGAAGCGCGCAACCGCAATGTTAGGCTCGTGGCTGTATTGCTCGAAGAACCCATTGCAGGACACGCGCCCGCGAAAGACGGTCCGTGGGCAGCAGCGGGGGGCCTTCGGCGAGGTAAACAGGATCGCGTCCGATTCGAACAGGCACGTGTGCCCATCGATCTGCAGCACCGGCACCTTGCCGTTCGGATTCAACTGACGAAACGCCTCGGTGCGCGTGGCGCCGTTCATCACGTCTACTTCTACTTCATGCCATACATACGACCGACGCAGTTGTTCCAGTGCAAGCCGGACCTTGTAGCAATTCCTCGACGACGCTACGCCATGTACCTGATATGCCACTTCATGTCCTCTTTGTCTGATTGAAGCACCCACTTCGGAAGCCGTACTAATGTACGGCACTCACCACGCGAGCGGCGTACCGTCGTACTGCCCGCATTCCGGAAATGCTGTGCGCTGGTTTGATCGCCGCTGACAAGCCGCCCATTTCGGTGCGCACCCATCCCGGATACAGCGCGATGCACGTCGAGCCGCGCACTTCCAGCGATGCCGCTTTCAACGCCGCATTCACTGCGGCCTTGCTTACGCGATACAGCCAGCGCGCCGTCCTGTTCATCTCCGCGATACCGTTCATCTTGCTCGACACCACCGCGAGCACGCCATGCGCGGCGTCGGTGAGCGGCAGGAGAATGGGCAGCAGTTGCATCGGGCCGCGGACATTGGTGTGCATGACCTGATCAGAATCCTCCGACAACACGGTTCCACGTGTTCGGTTCGCGGACCGTACACGCCCGACACAATGATCGCGACATCCAGTTTCTCGCTATCGAGTTGTCAGCCCAGCGCTGCGATCTGCTCGGGTTGGGTTGTATCGACGGAGAAGGTTTTTGTGCCCATGGCGTCGAGTGCTTCCAGCGACGCCGCATTGCGAACGGTGGCGAGCACGTGCCAGTCGTCGCGGCAATAGGCTCGCACGAATTAGTGGTCGAGCCCGCGCGATACGCCCACGACCAATACGGTTTTCATGACGTTCTCCTGCCCGCTGCACTAAACCAGTTCGATACCCATCGCCGTCGTTTCTCCGCCGCCGATGCACAGGCTCGCCACGCCGCGTTTCAATCCGCGCTGACGCAATGTGCCGATCAAGGTCACGAGAATCCGCGCGCCCGATGCGCCAATCGGATGCCCGAGCGCACACGCGCCACCGTTGACGTTGACCTTGTCGTGAGGCAAGTCGTGTTCCCGCATGGCGGCCATCGTGACGACGGCGAACGCTTCGTTGACCTCGAAGAGATCGACTTCGTCCGCGCGCCAGCCGTTCTTCCCGAGCCGCTTCGCCGTGGATGCACACATCATCACGAGCGCGGCGGCGCCATCGGAGATAGACGATGAATTGGCAGCCGTTACCGTGCCGTCTTTGGCGAAGGCTGGTTTGAGCGTAGCAATCTTGTCGATATTCGCCTTGAACGGCTGTTCGTCGTGATCGATAACGGTATCGCCCTTGCATCCCGCGACCGTCACCGGCGCGATTTCCCAATCGAACGCATCGTCTTCATTGGCCCGCTTCGCACGGCGCAGCGACTTCACCACAAACGCGTCCTGCGCTTCCCGCGAAAATTTGTACGACCCGGCGCATTGCTCCGCGAACGTACCCATCAGTTGGCCTTTTTTATACGCGTCTTAAAGGCCATCGAGGAACATGTGATCGAGCAGCTGGCCGGGCCCATGCGCATGCCGCTGCGCGCCTTCGGCAGCAAATACGGTGCATTGGTCATGCTCTCCATTCCGCCCGTGACAATCACGTCCGCCGAGCCGGCCAGCAGCATGTCGTGCGCGAACATGGCGGCACGCATGCCGGACCCGCACATCTTGTTGACCGTGGTGCTACCGACGGACAGCGGCAGGCCTGCGCCGAGCGCGGCTTGCCGCGCCGGCGCCTGACCGAGTCCGGCGGGCAGCACGCAACCCATCACGGCTTCTTCGATCTGCTCAGGTTTGAGGCTGGCACGTTCCACGGCGGCACGGATGGCGACCGGGCCGAGTTGCGGGCGCTGTCACCGCGGCGAAGTCGCCCTGGAAAGCGGCCATCGGCGTATGTACAGCCGATACGATCACCACCGGATCAGTTACGAAATCAGTCATGTTTCAGCTCCTTGATCACACCTTTCACAATAGCCGGGACATCGCCGAGACGGGCGGCATCGGAGGCGAGCACATCGTTCTCCGATGAGTACGCGCCACCGCACACCAGCGCCGCGATGCATTGTTGATAGGTCGGTTCAACTTCCTCCGGCCCGCTGATCATCATGCCCATGTTGCGCACACGGCCGTCGTGCACGCCGTAGGTCCAGCCGTGCACCGTGAGCTCTTGACCGCGCGCCCACGCATCGCGCAGGATGGTCGTATGGCACACGTTCACAGTTTGTTCGATGGTGTTCAGCTCCACCAGCCGACGGTTCCGCGCGACGCCCATCGGCCATTCTTCGAGCAGCGCGGAGTGTTTGTCGCGCACGTCTTCCACGTGACGCAGCCAGTTATCGGCCAGGCCCACGCGCCGGCCGACGAGCGCTGCGCCCACGCCGGAACAGCCGTAATGCCCAACCACCATGATATGTTTCACCTTCAGCAGGTCGACGGCGAACTGGATTACGGACAGGCAGTTGAGGTCCGAGTGAACGACCACGTTAGCGATGTTCCTGTGCACGAACACCTCGCCCGGCGGCAAGCCGATGATCTGGTTAGCCGGCACGCGCGAGTCCGAGCAGCCGATCCACAGATATTCTGGCGCTTGCTGGTGCGCCAGGCGGGAGAAATATTCAGCGTCTTCCGAGAGCTTGCGATCGACCCACTTCAGGTTGTTATCGAACAGGTGCGAGAGCGGGTTGTTGTCGTAGCTTTCTGGGTTGTCGGTGTTATCGATATTAGACATGGGATTCAGTGCGGATAGGTTTCATGCGGTGCCTGCTGAGGGCGCGTCGTCCAGAAAACGCTCAGGATAACGAACGCAAAAACGGATGCCGCGTTCGTACGGGAAAAAATCGGCGAGCTTGCCGTTAAGGATCTCTTCCTTATGCTTTTGCCAAAGCGCGGGGTCGAAGAAATCGGCGTGATGTTTCATGAACACGTCACCCACGCGCGGGTCGCCGAGCAGGATGGTGTTGTAGGTTTCGGGGAAGATGTCATGCGGCCCGACGGTGTACCACGGCTCACCCAACATCTCGTCTTCCTCGTTGCGCGCTTGCGGCACCTTGCGCACGTTGCAATCAGTTAGGTATTCGATCTCGTCGTAGTCGTAGAACACCACGCGGCCGTGGCGCGTCACGCCGAAATTCTTGTAGAGCATGTCGCCGGAGAAGATGTTCGCCTGAATCAGTTCCTTGATCGCGTCGCCATATTCCTTGATGCCATGCTCGATTTCCGACGGCGTGCCGTTCTGCAAATACAGGTTCAGCGGCGTCATGTGTCGCTCGATGTGCATATGCCCGATCACTAGGTTATCGTCTTCATATTCGATCATTGAGCGACTTTCTTTGTGAGTTCCTTAAGCAGCGCATCGTCAAGGCGCGACAGCGGTAACGAGACGGTCGTGACGTTTGACGAGCTGATACTTATCCTGGATCTTTTTGCGCGTGGTTTCCTTCGGCGGTGGAAAGCTGTCCTTGATCAGCTTGAACACATACGGAAAAGACGGCAGCGTGAACACCAGCATCACAAGCCCCTTGATGCCGGGCACGATGACGAATTTATCGCTGGAATGCGACAGATGATGCAGCAAGTCGCGATAAAACAGGTTCTTTCCCTGCTTCTGCAATCCCACCGACGTATAGATTTCCGCCTTCGGTTTCCCCGGCATGATCGAGCGCAGGAACTGGACATACGCCAACGGCACTTCCATATCCACGAGGAAGTATGAGTGCGAGAAGCTGAAGATGATCAGCAGTTGCTCGCGCTGCAGCAGGACCGTATCGAGCACGAGCAGGCCAGGCGACGCGTGGCGCACGGGTACGGCGAACGGCACCAAATCACCGTTGATGATCCGGCCCACTATGTACGCTACCTTGTTGCGAAAAAACAGCGACGGCAGCACATGAATCTGGAAATTTGGCGCGGCCTTGAATTCGCCGAATGCTTCGGTAATGGCTTGCATCAGGCACTGGACATCGCGCTGCAAATCTCTGAACTGCGGCTCGAGCTGGAAGTTCGTGACGATCCGTTCGAGCGTCGCGGTGAGCCCGTCTTTACCCGGGTAATACGCGCGATAGGTCGGTTTGGCCGCGGGCTCGTCGTTCTCGATGTACTCCGTCGAAATGGCGGGCCGTACGAAAATGAAGTCGTTGTTGAAGTACGAGCGATGCAGGATCTTGCAGCATACCGAGTTGAAGAACGTCTCCGCACACTCGGGCTGCCGGTGCGACGTCAGCAGGCCAATGTAATGCAGCTTGATCTGCTGCCAGATTTCATCGTCTATGTTCTCGGCGTCGTACTCGTCTTCCAGACGCATCACACACTTTTCCACCTGATCATCGTACGACGTGATGCGCTCGCGCGCAAGCCGCTGCAGCGCGTGCCAGTCGCCGGCTTCGAATAGCCCCTTCGCCGCGCGATGGCCGCATCGCGAAACACGCGATAGTGACGGTCGAAGCCTTCGAGCAGCGTTTCCGCGACATCGAAGCCAATCTGCGACGACAGCAACTTGGGAAAGTGATTCATATCGACTCCACACTTCGTGTGGTGTCGTCCGACGTTCCCCGTTGAGCGCAAGCGCCCAATGGAGTTTTGATCGATGCGTTGGTGCAATGCCGCGTCGGCGTCGTGAGAAGG
>CALNPU010000059.1 GCA_940588625.1 uncultured Caballeronia sp. | reverse complement strand
CTCCTCCATTCACTCCACTGCGTCCCACGATAGTTCACACGAACCCCAATGCCAGGACTTTTGCAGAGTTTCACTAACAACTATGCTGATCGATTTTCTGTATCGTGGTATCCGGCAAACGCCGCAGGCCGATCACACTGGCACCCAGCGCTTCGGCCCGGGCGAGTTCCCCTGACGTTTCCAGAATCTCGAAACGGTCACCACGAATCTTATTCAAGACTCGAGACGATGACCAGCTTGATCCGTCCGCCGAACTGATCGAGCCACTGCCGCAGCAGATCGACCGAATCGCGCCCGGCGTCCATGACGTGCCACCATGTCAGTGTCAGGCCATGCTCTTCCGCGAGACCAAGAACATCCGCGTCGTCGAGCCATTTCTCCAGAGACTGCTGCGTCTGTGTGGCAAGATCAACCAGGATGCGCCGCTGGGGATCTTCAAGCGCATGTTCGATGATGGGATCGAGGCTGTCGTGCCGGTCAAGCACGGCTGGAGCGGCAAAATCCGCATAGAAACAAACGCAATAGCGCGCCGTGCGATTTATCGGTGTCGAAACCCATGAACGGGATGCTCTGATCAACGAAATGCTGGGCCAATACGCGGGCGACAAGCGATTTGCCGACGCCGCCTTTTGCGCCACCGATGAAGTGGATGTAGCTCATTTCTGTGGATCTTTTGCCGAGGAGCGGGCTGGGTGGAAACAAGAATAACGAGTTTCGGCGACGTAACATGTAGCAAAAGTGACTTAGGCTACACGGAAAAGAAATGTGTGACAGCAGCTTGCTGTGCTCTCGCACGGAATTGTTAAATCGGCCGGAAGCGGCGCGAGGCGGCCCGCATGAGCCACACACACGCGGCGCTAAATAAAGCGGCTAATGTGCCGTTAACAAAAGGAAATCATCTCCGTCAACATTTTTCCCCGACAACAGCTCCCCGGTTCCGGATGAACAACTCGCTACTTTTTTTTTTTTTTGGAAGAAAACGGTCTAATGATCGTGTTTTGTACGAGTAGACGATTCCGGTGGGCTGCGGTATGTTGATTCACCGGCTGCAATAAGTCGCCCCGCCCTGTTCCAAGAACGTGCCTGGCAAGCGATCTGCTGCGAATTAACAAAAATGCCCTCAACCCGGATCTTGCTTGCCAAACGGCTCAAGCTGACAACAGCGGCTCTGTGCGTGTTGGTCCTAAGCCTTGCGGCGCCTTTGCTCTTGCATCAATCGCGCGCCTATTCATTGGCGGAGAACGGGGCTCAATCGTTAGACCGCTTTCGCGCCACGTTGCTCGCCATGGAAAACGTATCGGCGGAACGCGGTCCCGCTAACGGCGCACTCGGCGCAGACCGCCCGGAATGAGCTGTCGCTGCGACTTCCCTTGATCAACGCGCGTGCCGAAAGCGACTGGCGCCTGGCGGTGCTGCGCTCACTTGTCACGAGTCAGGCATGTCCCGGCTGCACGGTTGAACGCGCCTCTGTAGATGCCGTACAAACGCAGCTTGTTGCTGCCCGCAAGCAGGTAGACAGCCTGATCGCCCAGCCCCTGGAACAACGCGACCATGATGCCGTCCTGAGCGCGGTCAACCAGATGATCGCCGTCATTCCCAACTTCGGGCTGCTGGCAAATGCCACCTCAGCCGGCGTTGTCCGCGGCAACCCCAACGCACTGAATTGCATTTTGATCGCGCGGCTCACCGCTCAGCTTCGTGAACAGGCGGGGCTGCTCGGGTCGACCTTCACTGCGGCGCTGACCGCTCACCGGCCCTTGAACGAAACCGAATTATTTGCGCAAGAACGGGCTAAAGGACGTATAGACGAATTGCGCAGCCTGATAGCTGCCCGCGTAGAACATACCCCGGTCGGTGCAGCCATTTATCAACGCCTCACCAGCGTCTATTACGACAATGGGATGAGCTACATGTCGCGTGTACGCGCCATGGCATTGCACCCGGAAGGAGCCAATCTCACGGCAGCCGATCTGGCCGCGGAGTATGTGCCCACCATGCAGCCCATCGTGCAATTTCGTGACTATGTGCTGGATCTGGCAAAAACCGAAGTCAAGGGACATCGTAACGATTCGCTGATGTTGCTGGTGGCAAGCGTAATTGGCACCGCGGTTGTGTTCTCTACCTTTTGCTGCGTCTGTGTACTTCCGGCGGCGGTTCGTGCAACCGTTTATTGAAGCCGCGGACATCATCATGGTGATCGTCGATGGAAAGCTGGAGACGCCCGTTCCTCACGGTGAACACCGGCTCGAGATCCGCAGCCTGTTTCACGCAATCCTCGTGCTGAAAGAAAACAGCATCGAAAAAATGCGGCTTGAACATGAGCGCAATATCCTGCTGCGCGAACTCGAAACCGTTGCCGACACCGACTTCCTCACCCGCTTGCTCAACCGCCGTGCGTTCGAACGCAAGCAACCGCTTCGCTGAGCAGGCGCGCGGGAACGCAAGCGAAGCAGGTCCTCATCATGTTCGATGCGGACCGCTTCAAGCAGATCAACGACACCCTGGGCCACGCCGCCGGTGATCTGGCGCTGCAGACGATTGGAAGACTATGCAGCGAGATATGGCATCATCCTAACATTGTCGCGCGCCTCGGCGGTGAAGAGTTTGTTATGCTGACAAAGGTCGATGATGCCGTCGAAGCCATTGCCGCCGCCAACGAACCGCGACGGCGCCTCGCATCCATGGCACTGGAACTTGACGGTGTCCGCTTTACGGTCACGTTGAGCTTTGGGATCTCGCTGGCTTCGCAAACCGGGCGAGAGACGCTCGATGCACTTCTGTTCCGCGCCGACAAGCTGCTTTACAGCGCCAAGCTGGGCGGGCGTAACTGCATTGTGTCCGACATCGAAAGCTCAACGAGCCCACTAGCCTCACCTGCGAGCCGGGTGCAACGCCTAGCCCTTTTTTGAAATGGTCGATAGCGAAAGCGAAAGCGAAAACGTGTATAGCGCGAATGACCCCTGCGTCGTTCAGTTCAGCATAGGGAGAAACCCGTGTAAACCCGCCGCGGCCGCGCCACTGTATTTGGTTCGCAACTGTGTGCTTGGCCGGCAGGTGCAGGATCTCTCTTCGTCTTTCCTTCCAAAGCCATTCGGGACGCGAATCCCAAGGAGCTGCATGTGTTTTCCCAACTCGGCCACGTCTTCAGCGATTCCAACACCAAGGTACGGGGCAAGCTTTTCGGCATCTATGGCGTATTTGCTTGCCGCAAACGTGCTGGTGTGGCTCTGGGCGCTAGTGGCTTTTCGTCACCATCCTGTCTTGCTTGCTCGGCATAGCTTTGCTGGCCTACGGTTTTGGCTTGCGCCATGCGGTGGACGCCGATAATAGCCATGATCGACAATGTCGCCCGCAAGTTGATGCAGGAGAAGAAACGTTCGGTCACAGTAGGCTTTTTCTTTTCGCTCGGGCATTCGAGTGTCGTTGTCCTCGCGTCGCTGGGTGTCGCCGTGGTGACATCGGCCATGAAGGGACGTTTTGATCACTACAAGGACATAGGCGGAGTGGTCGGCACGTCAGTGTCGGCATTGTTTCTGTTCGTGATCGCCTTGATGAACCTGATCATCCTGAGATCGATTTTCAAAGCGTGGCGCAACGTCAGGAACGGCGGCAAGTATGTCGACGACGACTTCGACATGCTGCTCGCCGACCGTGGATTCTTTGCCCGCCTTTTCCGCCCGTTATTCAGGATCATCCCCCGTAGCTGGCACATGTTCCCGCTCGGATTCCTATTTGGTCTCGGCTTCGATACCGCGACCGAAATCGCCTTGCTGGGCATTTCCGCCAACCAGGCGGCGCAAGGTTTGTCGCCGTGGGCCATCATGGTGTTCCCCCCTGCTCTTGAGTGCAGGCATGTCGCTGATCGACACGCTGGACGGCCATTTAATGCTTGGCGCTTACGGTTGGGCATACCTGAAACCGGTCCGCAAGATCTACTACAACATGACCATCACAATGGTGTCGGTGATCGTGGTGGTTGTGGTTGGCAGTATCGAGGCGCTTGGTCTGCTGGCAGACCAGTTGAAACTGCAAGGCCCGATGTGGGATGCCATAGGCACGCTTAACGATAATTTCGGTACCCTGGTTTACGTCATCATCGGGATCTTCGCACTGAGCTGGGCGGCGTCGGTGCTGATCTACCGCTTCAAACGTTTCGACGACCTGGAAGTCAGCAGAGGCAATCAATAAGCGGAACAAGCGACGGCGGGACTGATATCGCGCAGGACGGAACGCAAGCTCAGGCGCTCCGTCTCGGCGAACTCGAACTACTACTAAGCCCCGTCCTCTTCAAAGATCTCCTTGATCGTTCGGCTGAACAACCTCGCAATCGCGAATGCCAGCGGCAAGCTTGGGTCATAACGGCCTGTCTCTATCGCATTGACCGTTTGCCGGGAAACGCTCAGGCGATCCGCCAATTCGGCTTGCGACCACCCCAGTGCGCCACGAAGTTCGCGAATATGATTGTTCATCGGTATCGAATGCGGACAACGCGCAGACCGATTATCGATAACGCGCCCATGATCGGCCAGATCGCGAATGTCGGCAGCTTGGGGAACCCCACGTTCTCCAGGAATCCATAACCGAATTTTGTGAGTGCCGTGCCTCCGAAAGCAATGGCAAGCGCCTCGAACTGGATCCTTCGCTGCAACTCGTCGACCCTTCGCAACTGCCGCAAGACAGCAATTGCAATGAAGATCATGGGCACCACGGGAAGGATAGCAAGGGCCCAGCGCCATTGATCGGGGACATCGTAACGAATCAGTACCCAAAGGGATGCCACCAGAACAACGACATACGCCGCCATGGCCGCGCAAAATTCGACGTAGTAACGCCGGGCTGATTTATCAAAATCCATGTCAAGTTTCCTTGACACGTTAAATCGGACGTGCGTCAAGGGTGTTTTACATGCGGATGCAGCGAGCGTCGGTGTTTTCAAGTTCCGATGCGGCCCGACTACCTGTTGCCGATCATTCCTCCACTCCACTACAGGTGTTTGTACGCGTGCGGTGAGAAACTGCACGAAGGTGCTTACCATTGCGAATGGCGGCGATTCGGCAGGTAGGCAGCGTAGATCACCGAATCGCCCGCATGCGGATTGACATCGGTGCTTTCAAAGAGGCGCATCCGGTGCCCGGCGCCTATTTCGGGGGCCACCAGCCACTCGGGCAGTAACGCAATGCCCCGGCCTGCGAGGACGGCTTCGAACAGCACGTCCGGGTTGTTGGCAATCAGGTGGCCGCGCACTTCGACCCGCTCTTCAGCAGCTCCGTGGCGGAACGTCCATACCTGACGTGCAGCCCGATGGGGTCCGCCATAGGCGAAGCGCAGGCACTCGTGGTCAACCAGTGCCTGCGGATCAGCAGGCGTGCCGCGACGCTCGAGGTACTCATGGCTTGCCACGACAAATCGCTTGTTGTCGGCCAGTTTCCTGACGACCAAGTTTTCATCGCGTGAGGGCAAGCCGATTCGAATCGCGATATCGATACGTTCCGCGGCGAGATCCACATAGTGGTCAGCAACCACAACGTCGAGCACCACGCGGGGATATTCGCTGAGGAACGTGGCCAAGTGCGGCGCCAGGCAAAGCCGGCTATAGGCGGTATAGGCACGGAAATACGCAGCGCGCCAACGGGCGCCGCGCCGCTGTCGAAGATGCTGTAGTCGGCTTCAGCCAGGTCGTCCAGCACCTTGCTGATTTGCTCAACGTAAGCGGTGCTGGCGTCGGTCAGACTCACAAGGCGCGTGGTGCGCGTAAGCAGTGCCGTGCCAAGCGATGCTTCGAGCGCATCCATCAGGCGGGTCACCGACGAAGTGGCCACCCCCAGGCGCTGCGCCGCCTTGGAAAAACCACCGGCCTTGGCTACTTCCAGCAACGTCGTCAATGCAACGAGTTTATCCACTTGATGGCTCCGCTGTCTGAACGTTCCGTTGCGTGGCACGCAACGCGAGATTGCTCTGCGAACGTATTCTCGAATTGCAATCGATATCCTGTGCGTAATCTTCCTCAGGAGCCCGCCATGCAAGCCATCGAAATCTCTGTCAACTACGACTTCATTTGTCCGTGGTGCTGGATCGGCTACCTGAATCTTGCATCGGGAATCCGCGCAGCCAACCTGCCCGTGCCCGTGTCAATCCGGTACGTACCGTTCGAACTGAACCCCACGATGCCTGCGGACGGGATGGACCGCCGCGAATACCGGACGGCCAAGTTCGGCAGTTGGGTACGCTCACAAGGGATGGACGCGCAGGTAGCGGCAACGGGTCTCGCCGCAGGCGCGCACTTCAACTACGACAAGGTCAGCAGAACGCCGAACACGCGCCTCGCTCATCAGTTGATGCAGTACGCCCTGAGCATTGGCGACGCGTACAAGACCGAAGCGCTGTATCAGTCGATATCCACTGCGTATTTTTCGGAGGGCCGCGATATCGGCCTGGCCGCTACATTGGTTGATATCGCTGCGAAAAATGGCTTCGACGCTACCGCTGCGGAGGAATACCTTTTGCAAGGCCGAGGGCACAGGTGCTTGAAGCGCAGCGGCTCGCTCAACAGCAAGGCATTCGTTCGGTGCCGACCGTGTTTATTGCAGGCGAGGCGATCAGCGGCGCGCAACCCCCAGCAGTGTTCGCCACGGCGTTGAGGGTGGCACTCGAACGGAGCACAGCATGAGCACTTCAGTGAAGCCGCATGCGGTTGTTGTCGGCGGATCGTTGAGCGGACTGTTCACGGCCACCTCCTTGCGCCGGGCCGGCTGGGACGTCGATGTATTCGAACTGTCGCCGAATGAACTGGACAGCCACGGCGGCAGCATCGTGTTGCAACCCGACGTGCTGGCTGCGTTCCGCTTCGCGGGGGTTGCGTTGCCGGAACGGCTTGGCGTTGAGTCGGGAGACCGGATCTATCTGGATCGTGACAACAACGTGATCGAGCAGATCGTCGCGCATTTTTCAACCGGGTGCAGCGAGCGTGCGGACCTGTTGATCGGCGCGGACGCTGCACGCTCAAGCGTTCGTCGCGTTCTATTGCCGGACGTTGCACCAAGCTATGCAGGGTATGTCGCCTGGCGCGGACTCGTGCCGAAAAACGCATTGCCGCAACAAGCCGCGGACATCTTGCGGGACCGGTTCACGTTGCAGCACGGCCCGACCCACTCCGCCCTTGCCTATCTGGTCCCGGGCGAGATGGCTCGACGACCGCTGGCGAACCCCGCTGGAACTGGGTCTGGTAACGCAAGCAGACACACGAAGAACTCGATCAACTGCTGGTTGATCGTGACGGCAAGCAACGCACGTTTTCGCTGCCGCCGGGCGCGACGAAAGACGCGGATATCCACGCCTTGCGCGCCGCTCCGGGCGAACTGCTTGCACCGGCATTTCAAGCCTTGGTCGCCTCGACGCGAGAACCGTTCGTGCAGGCCATCCAGAACCTGCGTGTGCCCCGGATGGCGATCCTGCGGCGACCCGCGTTCGTGCCACGGCCCCATACAGCCGGCAGCATGGCTAAGGCAGCGGCCAATGCGCTTGCACTGGCGAGCGGGTTGGCATCGACGTCGCACACAGGAGCGGGAATTGACGGCGCGCTAGGACGTTGGGAGCGCGCCCAGTTTCAGCTCGGCATCCGCATGACCAATCTTGGCGTGTCGCTCGGGAACCGCTTGATGAACATCGAACATGAAACCACTTTTAGCCACTGAAGGATCAATCACATGACGCCCAAGGCACCTGACGCCGGCCAGAACGGCGGCACAGTCAAGCTGACCCAGGGCATGATCGCGCTGTTCGCGTTCTGCTGCTGCGCGATTGTCGCCAACCCTCTACTACGCGCAACCGATCACCGAGCTCATCGCGCCGGACATTCATATGTCAGTCGGTACGGCAAGCCTGATCGTCTCCCTCACGCAGATTGGCTACGCATTCGGTCTGTTCTTCCTGGTTCCGCTCGGCGATCTGCTGGAGAACCGCAAGCTGATGATCACGACAGCTATTATCTCGATCTTCAGTCTCGCGCTGGCCTCCGTCACGCATCAGCCGAATGCGTTCTTGGCGGTCTCGTTGCTGGTCGGTTTCAGTTCGGTCGCGGTGCAGATCCTGATCCCGCTGGCCGCGCACCTTGCACCCGACGAATCGCGTGGCCGCGTGGTCGTGACCGGCGTCGTGCTGGACTTCGCCGTGCAGATGAACATGGTGCTCGGCCAACGCGAGATCTATGCGTTGCATGCGGCCAGCCGGAACCGTCTGAACGCACTTTACATGACCAGCATCTTCATTGGTGGCGCGATTGGGCCCGCACTGGCGAACAGCCTGTACGAGCAAGGCGGATGCACGTTGACTGCGACGGTCGCAAGCGTGTTCCCTCTTATCGCGCTGGTTCACTACCTGGCGGTCGGCAGGTCGGTTACAATGGCAACGGCTTGAACGGCATCAAGCGCTCCTCGCGTGGGCGGTGAGCGCTGCCGTGAAGCGCAACCAAGCTTTATGCGAGTCTGAATTCTTCTTGAGTGACCTGGCCCGGGATCATGTTGCCGAGCAGAATAGCGGCGCTCCCGGGCAACTCATAGCGAAGGTTCATGTCTGCACCTCGGTATTCTGGAAGGCAAGGAATTTAAGGACTATTAAGGTTATCCATCAGGACATTTGCTTCCAGTCTTTGGATCCTCGTCTCAGGTCCCATCAAGCAAAATAGAACGATTGGCTCTCGACACCTCAAGATGACCCGCTGATCTGATCGCTCACGATTGGAAGGCAACTGCAAGCATCGCACTACCCCTGTGAAGCATGGGAAAAGAGCACACTTTCTTCAAGAGTGAGTGCTGCGAAAAACCCTGATCGATAACCGTCGCGCCACCCTGGGCAAAAAACACCATGCAATTTATCTATCGATCATTTAAATTGAACACAAGGCCAAGGCATTGGAGGCCCCTATCAAGGACCGCATTGCCAAGAACGAATAGGCTTTCACAACGGTAAATGCTTCAGTAAAGACCGGCACGCCCGTGCGTTCAACCCTCAGGCGTGATTGATCAAACCTGGTTGGTTTCCCTGGTTAAAGGTGAAGCGATGACTCGCAAGCCGCTAATACTCGCCGCTACTGCCGTCCTCCTCGTGGCGGGTTGCATTTCGCATTTCTCTCGGAATCATGTGGAAGCCGCGCATTGCTGCGGTGCAGCCTGCGCCTGCATCGTCATTTGACCGTCAGCTCAAACTGGATGGAGCCCGCGTTGTCGCGCTTGGCGACTGCGCTGTGTGCCATACCGCGAAGGGTGGCAAGCCGTTCGCCGGCGGCTTGCCGCTGGCAACCCCATTCGGCACCATCTACGCGACCAACATCACGTCCGACCCCGGCATTGGCGCATGGTCGCTGGACGCGTTCACCCGGGCCTTGCGCCGAGGCATTTCGCGCGATGGCCATCAACTCTACCCCACCTTCCCGTACATACACTTCACCCGGATGTCAGACCACGAAGTGTCTGCGGCCTATGCCTACCTGATGAGCCGCGACCCGGTCAAAGCAACAACGCCTGACAACAAGCTGATCTTCCCGCTCAATTTCAGGCCGCTGGTGGCGTTCTGGAAAGTGATGTTCCTGAGACCCGGAGAACGTGCGGCGGACCCCGCGCAGAGTGTCGAGTGGAACCGGGGCCGCCTGTTGGTCGATGACCTTGGACATTGCGCCGCCTGTCATTCGCCGCTCAATATGATCGGCGACGAGAAGTCCAGACGGGCGTTCGACGGCGGCCTGCTGGATGGCTGGGACGCACCCCCGCTCAACCAGTTGAGCAATGCGGTCAAGCCCTGGACCAAGGAGCAACTGGTGACTTACCTGTGCACCGGACGCGCTAGCGAGCACGGCGCCGCCGCGAGTCCCATGCTGCCCGTGACCCGCGATCTCGCGACCGTGCCGCAAGAAGACGTGGAGGCCATCGGGACTTACATCCTGTCGCTCCAGCACGCCACCTCGCCCGTGATGGAAGCCACCGCAGCCACTGCAACCCCGGACGCGACAACGGCAAGCGCCCAGCGCGGCGCCATCCTCTTCAACGGATCGTGCGCTTCGTGTCATGGCAGCGGCTCACCCATGCAAACTATCGGGACGCGACCCACGCTTGCATTCAGTACCGCTGTGAACGCGCAGACGCCTCGCAACACGATTCAGATCATGATTGGTGGTGCGTGGCACGGCGAAGATACGATGAACTACATGTCCCCTTCGGCGATGTATTCAGTAACAACCAGCTTGCCGATCTTGCGACCTACCTGCGCGCCGCCTATTCAAAGCGTCCTCAGTGGGAGGCCGTCAACGAAAGCGTAGCGAAAATCCGGAAGGAGAATGGCACGCGATGATCCAGCTCACAGTGAACGGCGTGCAGCACGCCCTAGACGACCCGTCGACGCCACTGCTCTACGCCCTTCGCAACAACCTGCAGCTCCATGGCGCCAAGTTCGGCTGCGGCCTCGGACAATGCGGCGCGTGTACGGTGATTGTTGGCGACCGGGCGACTTTTTCGTGCCTGTTGCCGGTGTCGGCGATTGGCGACTGTCCGGTTCGAACCATCGAAAGCCTGGGCACGGTCGACCACCCCGGGCCCTTGCAAAAGGCCTTCATTGAACATCAGGCGGCGCAGTGCGGTTACTGCATTGCGGGCATGGTCATGTGCGCCCAGGCTCTGCTCGACCGCACACCCCATCCGACGGAAGCGCAGTTGCGCGAGAACACATGGAACCGAATCTTTGCCGTTGCGGCACTCATATGCGCATTCTTGCGGCAATCCGGCAAGTGGCGGGTCTTCCCGAAGCGGGCAGCGCCAGTCCCACCAATGGCGCGGCAGCGGGAACGGGAGTTTCGCAATGAACGCACAGGACAATCAAGTCGACGAGGGGCGCCGCCGCTTCATGCTGTCCGGTGCGCTGGTAGTAGGTTTTAGCCTGGTACCGGGCATGAGCGCACTGGCGCAAGAAGTAATTGCCGATGAAAGCGCCGCCGTACATATCAGTAAGGAAACCGAAGCGCTTTCCGGAAGCCTCAAAACGAATCCGTTACTCGATGCCTGGATCAAGATCGCCTCCACCGGCGAGGTCACCGTATTCACCGGCAAGGTGGAACTCGGTACCGGTGTCAGAACGGCCTTGCTTCAAGTCGTTGTGGAAGAACTGAACATGGCTCCGTCGCTGATCACGTTCCTTACTGCCGACACGGGGCTATCGCTAGATGAAGGCCTGACGGCCGGTAGCCACACAATTGCGGATAGCGGCACTGCGTTGCTGAATTCTGCGGCGCAGGTTTGTGCGCTGCTGGTGGGCGCCGCAGCGCAACGGCTAGGCGTCGACAGCGCGAAACTCGAGACCCGCGATGCCAAAATCATCGCGCCGGACGGGCACGTCGTCACCTATGGCGAAGCTGTGCAAAGCGTGGACCTGCATCGCGATGCAACGCCTACCTCGCCATTGAAAGATCCGCATACTTTCAAAGTGATCGGCACCTCCATGCCGCGGCTCGACATTCCAGGCAAGCTCACCGGGGCAGTGAGTTATGTGCAGGACCACATGCCGAACATGGTTCACGCGCGTGTCGTCCTGCCGCACGCGTATGATGCTGCGCTGCTCGAGAGCAACGAAGCCGAGGTCATGAAGATGTCCGGCGTGGTGAAGGTCGTCCGGAACGGCAATTTCCTGGCGGTCGTGGCAAAGGGTGAATGGCAAGCGGTCGTCGCACAGCGAGCCCTGTCGTCTGGCAGCCGGTGGAGCGCCGGACGCCCGCTTCCCAATCCCGGCACCGTGCACCGCGATCTCAAGACGATTGCAACTCAACACATCGAGATCGCCAATACGCATGCCCCTGCCGCACCCGCGGTCACAACACTCAGCGCGAGCTATATCAAAAGCTACCTAATGCACGGTTCGATCGGCCCATCGTGTTCGGTCGCGCTGCCCGGCCAGCCGGTTCGCGTGCAGTGGATGCGAGACCAGGAGCATACGTGGGATCACTTCACGCCTGCCATGATTACCGAGGTGAGCGCATCCCTAGACGTGCAAGGACGGATCGTCGACTGGAATTACGCGTTGTGGAGCAGTTCCCACAATGAGCGCATTGTGAACGCAGGCCGCCTGACGCCCGCTACCCAGCTTGCCAAGCCGTTCGTCTCCGCACCGTCAACGCCCATGCTCCACCCCGAAGGCGGTGGTGACCGCAATGCGATCCCGTTGTATGCGTTGCCCAATGTCCACGTCATGAACAACTTCTCGCCGACCATGCCGCTGCGCACGTCAGCCATGCGTTCGCTTGGCGCGCACACCAACGTGTTCGCCATCGAGAGTTTCATGGATGAACTGGCGTTCGCAGCGCATACGGACCCCGTCGAGTTTCGCCTGAAGCACCTTCAGGACCCGCGCGCGCAAGACGTGATCCGACTCGCCGCGAAGGAGTTCGGCTGGCCACTTCCGCCGCGTCAAGCGAACAACGGTGTAGGGTTTGCGTTCGGCAAATACAAGAACCTCATGGCCTACGTGGCGATCGCGCTCGAGCTGTCCGTTGAACTGGAAACGGGCCAGGTGCGCGTCGAACATGCAGTCGCCGCGGTGGACAGCGAGCGGACAGATCGTCAATCCCGACGGTATCCGTAACCAGATTGAAGGGGGCAGCATTCAGTCGGCAAGCTGGACGCTCTACGAGGAACTGAAATACGATACATCGCGGATCAGGAGTTTTGACTGGAACAGCTATCCTATCCTGCGTTTTTCCGCGGTACCAAGCAGCGTGAAGGTTCATTTGATCGACTGGCCCGGGGCGCCGTTTCTCGGCAGTGCCGAGGCCTCCATGGGCCCCGGCCGCCGGGGCGCTCTTCGACGCCACGGGCAAGCGCCTTCGGCAGATGCCGCTTGGCGGCGACAGCCTGCGCAGGCAGATCGAAGTCTAGCGTTTTCACTTCAGCGTGCATCCGAGATGAAAATTGCAATTGCAGGCGGTTCTATTTCGGGGCTCGCAACCGCCCTCACATTGAATTGCACCGGCTACGATGTTCACATCTACGAACGCTCCGGACACGCGCTTCGCGGACAAGAGGTGGTGGTGTTGCGGCGCATGCTGCGGTCCTTCCTAGAGACGCATGGTCACACCCGCTGTGACATGCTCAGCTGCCGACGCATCGGCGCAAGTTGATCTCGCTGGACGGTTCTGTCATTTGCGACGAACCTGAGATGCTGCCTTTTTCTTCATGGGACGCGGTCTGCCGACGCAGTGCATTCACTATGGCCGCGAAGTCAGGGACTTCGAACAGGATGAACTCGGCGTGGACGTCCTGTTCGACGATGGCCAGACCGCGCAGGCGGACATCCTGATCGCGGCCGATGGTACCGGCTCACGCTTGCGATCCCAGCTTTTCCCCGGCTACGAGTCGTCGTTCGCGGACTACATTGCGTGGCGCGGTATTGTTGATGAGGCCCTGTTCAATGCTGCCGATGTCGCCAATATCACTGAAAACATGACGCTGCACAAGCAGCCGGGCGAGTTGTTCATGGCGTTCCCCTGATTCCCGCTCTGGACAGCTCGCTGACGCCGGGCAAACGCCGCTTCAACTGGCTTTGGTATCGAAACGACCCCGATGCTACCGACCTGCAGCGGCATTTGACCGATCAATCACGCGGGACAACTGCACCATGCGTCGATAAATGCAGGACAACTGGCCGCTGCATCGGTAGCAGAACTCACGGCGCTTGCGCGTCAGCGTTTGCCTGCCGTGCTTTCGCAGTTGGTGCTGGCCACAGACGCACCGTTCGTACAGGCTATTTTCGACGCGCTCAGCCCCGGCTTCGCCGAACGCCGGATCGCGCTGGTCGACGACGCGGCGTGCACGCTGCGTCCTCACACAGGGTCGGGCACATCCGGCGGCAGACGACGCCGTGTCGTTAGCCGAGTCCCTGACACCCGCCGCCAACGTCGCCCAACAACTCGCGGATTAGGCCAGCGCCCGGCGAGCGGCGGTCGCGCCCCTGCTCCTGAAGGGGCCTCAACTGGCAGCAAGCCTTGGGCTTGGACACTCCCCTTTGACATCGATACCGCGTGTGCCTGCTAAGGGGTACCCCTTGAAACCTGCTATATTTCCTCTGTTAATAATCATTCGATAAGGGAAGGCAATGCCACGGCAAAAGGGCGCAGCACCAGGCCTGACGGGGCAGGCCGACAGCGCGACCGCAGAGTCGCCGGAAGACCGGGAGCAGCAGATTGTAGAAAAAGCGATCAAGCATTTTGCGACCCATGGTTTCTCCGGCAGCACGCGGGAACTCGCCAAGCAAATTGGCGTCACGCAACCGCTGCTCTATCGTTCTTTCCCCAGTAAAGATGCATTGATCGACCGTGTGTAGAACGAAATGTATCGATGGGATCCTGCTTGGGAGGGCCTGATTGCCGATCTCGCATTCCTCTGCAGGAACGCTTGCGTACCCTCTACAAAGCTTATTCGCGTGTGATTCTACAGCGCGAATGGATCCGTACTTTCATTTTCGCCGGCCTCACGCGCGAAGGCATCAACACCCGTTATCTCGAAAAGTTGCGTGAACGGATATTCCGCCCGGTCATGCGGGAAATCTGCGCGGCCTATGACATCCCGGCGCCCACTACACGCGCTGAGCAGGAAGCGGAACTGGAATTGATCTGGAGCCTGCATGCGAGCATCTTTTATATCGGCATGCGCCAGTGGGTGTACGGGTTTCCCGTGCCGAAGGATCTGGACGCTCACATCGAACACCAGGTCGACGCATTCCTGAACGGCATGCCGGCCGTATTGAAGAAAATGGCGCCAGTCGCGAAGGGCAAACGCGTAGTCCCCACCTCGTGATCTCCCCGTTTCTCGCGGATCGCCCTGCTCTGCGAGCAGGGTAAACACCTGCGTTTCGCTGCTTTATCCTCGTTGTTCGTTGACCTACTATTTATCTATCGATCAGTTATCGTTTGATAAATTAAAGATGATTTCCATACCAGTGACCAAGCCCAAGCTTGCTCACTACTCGATCCGCACCAACGATTTCGAGAAATCCTGTCGCTTCTAAGAGCGCGTACTCGGCTTCAAGCAAGGGGTTCTACAAAGGTGGTGACGAACAGGACTTCGGCACCGTTCATATCATTGGCGTGGACCCGGACAATCCGGATGGTCTGAGCGCCTATCTCGGCGACAAAGCGCTCCCTGATCGCCTTCCTTGCAACGGGCGTTGAAGAAATGTGGAAAACGCTGGAGTCTGAAGATATTGCGTGGCGTGACCGCACCGTGCCAAGCCTTGGGCTGAATCAGGTCTTTATTGAAGATCCGTCGAGCGTCACCGTCGAATTGAATTTCCCGGCTGCGGAGATGGCGCATCTGACCATTCCGCACCCCGCTGTCCGCTCGCAGGAATCCGCGAAGGCAGGAGAATGAACATGACTAACACTCCTGCATTCTCCAAAGCGCGACCGAAAGCAATCATCGTTGGCGGTTTCCTCGGCGGCCTGTGCCTGTTTGCCGCGAATCTGCTCACCCGCAACGGCTGGGATGTCGACGTGTTCGAGCGAGTGCCGGAAGAGCTTGCCGGTCGCAGGGCGGGGATTGTCACGCATCCGGAACTGCTCGATGCCCTCACGTCAGCCGGCGTCCAGTTCGACGATTCCATCGGGGTGAAGGTACTGTCGCGCGTGACGTTCGGCCAGGACGGCGGCGTTCTCTCCGAACGCTCGCTGCCGCAGACACTCACAGCGCGTGGGGGAAGATCTATCACGTCCTGCGCTCGGCTCTGCTGGACGTTCACTATCACTCTGGCGGCACCGTGATGTCCGTTGAAGATGGTCCGGACTACGCAACGGTTTCTCTCAGAGACGGTAGCGTTCATCAGGCCGACATGGTCATTGCGGCCGATGGCTTCAGGTCCGAGGTTCGCGGGCGGCTTCTTCCCGAGGTCAAGCTGGAATATGTCGGCTATATAGCATGGCGCGGACTGGTCGATGAAATGTCATTATCGGAGCCGACCCGTGACGCGCTGTTGTTCGAGAAGTTTGCGTTCTGGCTGCCTCCGCACGAACAGATTCTCGGTTATCCGGTGGCAGGCCAGAGCAACAGCACCATGCCCAGCGAACGCCGCTACAACCGGGCCACGAGCGAGGATGTCGACTTGCCTGACCTGCTGACCGACGCAACCGGCAAGCGCTGGATTGGCGGGATTCCCCCTACGCTGATCCGGCCAGATGTTCTCGCCGATATGGAAGAAGCGGCAAACACTCTTCTTGCGCCGCAATTCGCCGAGGTGGTGACCAAGGCAAAACAAGCGCTTTTCCAGCCCATCTTCGACCTCGAAGTCCCGAAGATGGCGTTCGGCCGCATCGCGCTGCTGGGCGATGCGGCATTCGTTGCTCGCCCCCATTGCGGCATGGATGTCATCAAAGCGGCAGGCGACGCGATGGCCCTAACCGCTGCGCTAACGAGCGATTCCGATGTCCGCCGCGCACTGGCCGAGTACAGCCGCGTGCGCACGCAGGTGGGCGCGGCGATTGTCCAGCATGCGCGTCACCTGGGCGCGTATATGCAGGCACAGCTAAGGAATGAAACGGACCGCGTGATGGCCGAGCGTTATCGCACACCTGAAGCCGTGATGCGCGAGACGGCGGTATCCGCGCGGTTTTGACCCCGCACACCGTGGGCTCGCACCAGGATTGCTTCATTCGACGGATGCAAGTGCAGGTCAATCAAAGGAGACGTCATGGAGCACGCCGTACCAGCTTATCCAGCCGCCACGCAGCATGGCGCAGCCGACCGGCCCGTTGCGAACAATCCGTTGCTCGACGATCCACGCTTTCGCGCGCTGGTGCGTTCACGCAGGGCATTCTCGTGGACGCTCACAGTCATCATGCTGGCGGCGTACTTCGCATTCGTTCTTACGCTTGCGTTCAAGCTGGCGCCGCTCGGCCATCCCGTGACCGAGGGTTACCCGACAACATGGGGCATTCCCATTGGCTTCGGCATGTTCGTTTTCACCTTCGTGCTGGTAGCGGTGTACGTGGTGTGTGCAAACGTGACTTACGATCATGCCGTCAGTCAGATCAGAAATGGAAATCCGCAATGAGACGCATATCCGCCTTGTTCGTATCATTGTTCGCATCAGCGAGTCTGCTGCTCGCCGCGCTTCCCGCCTGCGCGGCTACGGCTACTCCACCCGCCGTCTCACGGGGACACAACCCCATTATAATCGGCATGTTCCTGCTCTTTGTCGCGTCCACGCTGCTGATCACGCGCTTGGCAGCGCGCAAGAACAACAGCGTGGCCGACCACTATGCCGCTGGCGGGAAAATCACCGCCTTCCAGAACGGCTGGGCTATCGCGGGAGACTATATGTCCGCAGCGTCGCTGCTCGGCATTTCCGCGCTTGTCTTCACAAGCGGTTATGACGGCCTAATCTATTCAATCGGCTTTCTCGCGAGCGGCCGATCATTCTCTTCCTGATTGTCGAGCCCCTGCGTAACTTCGGCCGCTACACCAATACGCGCCTTCGCCGCATTGAGCTCCATTGTGATCGTCCTGCTCTATCTGGTCTGGCAGATGTTAGGGGCCGGCAAACTCGCCGAGTTACTGTTAGGATTCAACTATACGGTTGCCGTGATGATCGTGGGCGTGCGATGGTCGTTCGTGTACGTGTTCTTCGGCAGAATGCTGGCAACAACGTGGATCCAGATTATCAAAGCAGCTTTGCTGCTGGCCGGCGCCGCGTTCATGGCATTCATGGTGTTCGAGCGTTTCGGATTCAGCCTGAACGCCCTCTTCTCCCAAGCAATTCTCGCGCATCCGAAGCATCTCGCCATCATGAGCCCGGCCTGGTCTCCGATCCCGTGTCTGCGGTTTCGCTCGGACTCGCGTTGATCTTCGGCACGGCCGGGCTCCCACACATCCTCATGCGGTTATCCTCATGCGGTTCTTCACCGTAGGCAATGTCAAGGCTGCGAGAAAGAGCATTCTTTACGCAACCGGTATTGTGGGAATCGGCTATGCGCTGATCATCATCATTGGCTTTGGTACCATTGTGCTGGTCGGGACCGACGCGCGGTATCACACATCGTCCGGTGCGGTGATTAGTGGTGCAAACATGGTCGCTATTCATCTGGCGCACGCAGTGGGCGACAACATCTTTCTCGGCTTTATCTGCGCCGTGGCCCTCTCAACCATACTTGCCGTGGTCGCGGGTCTGACGCTCGCGGGCTCATCCGCTATCTCTCATGACCTGTACGCCAACGTCATGCGCCGCGGCACTGCTTCAGACCGGGAAGAAATGCGCGTTTCAAGGGCGACAACACTTGTTCTCGGCGTGCTTGCCATCGTGCTCGGCATTGCGTTCGAGAAGCAGAATATCGCGTTCATTGTGAGCTTGACTTTCTCGATCGCAGCCAGTTTCAACTTCCCTGTGATCCTGATTTCCATTTACTGGCGCGGACTGACCACGAGGGGCGCCGTGATGGGCGGCGCTCGGTCTCATCACCGCCGTGGCGCTAACCATCCTCAGCTCGACTGTCTGGGTGCAGGTGCTTGGACATGCGCATGCCATTTATCCGTATGAGTATCCGGCGCTTTTTTCGATGCTCGTCGCATTCGCCGGCATCTTCTTTTTCTCCGGCACCGACAAGTCCGCGCAAGCAGTACGGGAGCGCGCGTTGTACGGCAACCAGCTCGTGGGTTGCGAGCTCGGGATGATGAAGCAGGGCTGAGTGTTACACATACAGATCAATACAGATCACGTTGAACTAGTTGCGTATGGTCTGAATGTCACTCATCATCCCGCCACGGTGATACCGCTGACCTCGCTCGGTTCGACAGCGCGGTCTGGATCGCCTCGAGCAGGCGCAGATCGTCTGCCGTGACGTCGGGCGAGAAACGGCCCACTACGCGGCCATCCCAGCCGATCACGAACTTCTCGAAGTTACACAATACATCCGGCGCCGGGTTCGGCTCAATGCCGTAGCTTTTGAGCCGCTCGCGGAACGGGCCGTCGCCGGTTGTGGCCGGCTGCGTGCTGGTCAGCGTTTGATACAGCGGATGCTGGTCGGCGCCGATCACGGATACCTTCGAAAACATCGGAAATTTCACGTCGTAGGTCGAGCTGCAGAATTCCATGATTTCCCCGTCGGTGCCCGGTTCCTGACCCTTGAAGTTGTTCGCAGGAAATCCCAGCACTTCCAGGCCTTCAGCTCGCCTGTCCTTATAGAGTTTCTCCAGGGCTTCATATTGCGGCGTCAGCCCGCACTTGGAGGCTACGTTGACGATCAGCAAGACCTTGCCCTTGAACGGCTCCAGCGTAAGCGCCGCGCCGTCGATGGATTTCACGGGAATATCGTAGATTGTCTGGCTCATGTTTTGACTCGGTGGAGAAAGGGACCAAGCAGGGATCAGGCGCTTCCGGTCATTCAGGCAAGCGCGTCCTACCCTACTCCCGAACCGTGAATGTCTGCACAGGCCGGTCGTTTCTTCAATGGACCTTCGTCGCGGACTGTCCCGCCAGCAGCGATGCCGCAATATGGTCACACAAGAATGTTATCCACGTCGCAATTTTCGCGTCCAGATACTCGCGCGACGCATAGAGCGCATAAACGGTCGAACTCTGCAATTCGTGTGTGGGCATCACCCGCACCAGTTCGCCGCTCCTGAGAAACGAAAGCGCTGTCAATAACGGCAGCGGTGCAATGCCCATCCCTTCCCGCAGCGCGATTGCCAGCGCTTCCGCCGAACTGACGTGCAACTTCGCCGGTGGCACATCAAACACTTCGGTTCCTTGCGCAGCGTTAAAAATCCACTTGTCCGCCGCGAAGAATGAGGTCAGCAGTTGCAGACAACTATGCTTGTACAGATCAGTCAGTGTTTCCGGTGAGCCGGCGGTAGCCAGATAAGAGGGTGCCGCACACAGCACCGTAGGCACGCAGCATAGCTTGGCCGCGACCATCCCCGAGTCGGGTAACGGCGAGTGTGTGATGTACAGCGATACGTCGAACCCGCCGTCCACAATGTCCGGCGCATGCTGGGAAAGCGTGAGGTCGACACGCACGTCCGGATATTGCTCGCAATACTTCGCGAGCGCCGGAATCACGTAGTACTCGCCGAAAGCGGACAGTGCGAAGCCGCAACACACCTCTAATCTTACTGTGTCGGAAATGGATGGGATCGATTGCTATTCTCCCGTGTCGAGAAGCGAGCGTAGTAGCCGTATCC
>CALNPU010000058.1 GCA_940588625.1 uncultured Caballeronia sp. | reverse complement strand
TCCCAACTGTCCACGTGGACAGGTAGCATCGGAAAATCACTCGTTCATTGCTAGGGCATCCTTCAAGAACCGCATACAATGGAACACCATTGGCCCATTCGCTCGATTTCAGCCGCATGACGGTCTCAGACCTGAGGCGCCCGAGCCAAGATGGTCGGCCTGCGCAACGACGTGCCCATGTGCGACAACATGCAGGTGATTGCGCACCACTGCTTCAGCCGCTATCCACTGTTCGCCGATGCCTCCGGCGAACACGTCCTCGGCATAATTCACCTGAAAGACCTGCTGCTTGCACGCAATGGCGCCGGGCGCGGCATCCTGGGCCTGAACCGCCAGGACACGAAGCCGGACGCGCTCGCCCAGCATGTGCGGCCGGTGCAATACGTCGCGGGCAATCTGTCAGCGCTTGAATTGTTCCGGCGCTTTCGCAAAGGCACGCCGCACTTTGCGCTGGTTGGACGTAAGGGGCAGAAGCCGATCGGCTTCCTGACGCTCGATAACCTGCTGGGCGCGCTGGTGGGGCAGATTCACGACGAGTTTCGTCAAGGCGACGCGGACTGGTCGCGCATGGAGGACGGCACGCTGATGGGCAAGGGCAGCTTGCCGGTGGTGTCTCTTGAACGGGCGTTGGGATCGATATTGACGAGGGCCAGGCGGAGTCGGTCGGCGGACTCGTGATCAATGTGCTGGGCGACCTGCCGAGCGAAGGGCAACGGATGGGGTTTTTTTGATCGTTCCGATATCGTGGTCTAGGAGATGAACGGGCCGCGCATCGTGCTGGTACGCGTGTACCCGCATGAAGAGGTGGCGCAGGAAGCCGAGTGATTTCCACCCCGCTTGGAGCCCTGAGCCACGGCACCCCTTCCTCCATCAGCAACGCGACCGGCATCGACGCCAGCGCGTCGCGCATGAACAAGCGCTGGCCATCCGACGTCGGCACGTTCGGGCTCAGCCAGTCGAACAACGCTCTTGACGCCAGCGCCTCCAGCAAAAGGACTGCCGATTGCCCCAATGAGCGGCATCCACCAATGGCAGGTCGGTATTGCTTCCTGCCAGCAACGAATCGGCCAGCCGTGTCGCGATCACGACCGCGTACGCGCTGCCTGCATACCGTGCAAATGCAATCACGCTGTCCGCATGCGCGCCTTCCACCTTCAGCGGGGGATATAAGCACCCTGTTCGAATAGCGAATACGCGTGCGCAGCGCCAGTGCTCGCCGCACAATTCCCAGCTTTACCGGGCCATCGCGCCAGTTTTTCAATTGCTCCGATGGCGCACCCTCCGCCTCGCCTTCACTCAACCACGTCCGCCGTTGCTCGAAGTCGACCGACCGCCGGTTATCAGGATCGACGAGACTAAAATCCCATGGTTCGGTTCCCTGATAAAGATCCGGCACACCGGGCGATGTTAGCCGTAACAACGTCTGCTGGAAACTATTGATCACACCGGTCCGCGCGATACGTTCCACGAATGCCGGCAATTCGCCCAGGAAACCATCGCGGCGCTGCGGCGCGAGGATATCGAAGAGAAAATCGCGGCATGCATTCTCGTATGCTTCATCGGGCGCGAACCAGCTCGTGCGTAACTTGGCTTCACGCAGCGCCTTCAACTGCCACGCGCTCACGCGTTCGGCCAGTTCTTTCAAGCCTGCTTGGTTGTCGGGGGAGAGCGTCGGCGGCCAGCAGCCGACCAGCGTCTGGTACAGCATGGCTTCATGCTTGCAGCACCCGGCGCCCAGTCGTTTTTATCGCCGTTCAACACATGCCGATGCGGCGCGTTCAACGTCGACCAGCTTCGCAACGTCGCAGTCCACTCATCGGGAATCTGGCTCAAACCCGCGATCCGCGCGCGCACGTCTTCGCCGCGTTTGTGATCGTGCGTCGCGGGTGTTGAGCATCGCGTTCGGGAAGCGTTTGGCTCGCTCAAGATTACCTGCGTGGAACGCATCGACCGACAACGAGAACTCGCGCGGATCGTGCAACAACGCGCCGACGTCGTTCATGAAGTCGTAGCCGGTGGTGCCGTCGATGCGCCAGTCGTCACGCACGGGTTCGCCGCGCGCCAGGATTTTCTCGACAACGAAATACGTGCGGCCCTCCTTAAGATTCTCCGGTCGATGTTCCGCGAGCTCTTCAAGCCGGCCACGCAAACGCTGGCAATATTCACGCGGTTCGGCGAGGCCATCGACGTGATCGATTCTCAAGCCGTCGATCAGCCCTTCAGCGAACAACCGGAAAATCAGCGCATGCGATGCCTCGAACACTTCAGGGCGCTCGACGTGCATGCCGCCGAGCATGCTGACGTCAAAGAAACGGCGCCAGTTTACTTCGTCGGTGGTGGCCGCGGACGCTTTCAAGGCGGCTCGCGCTTCGTCTGCGCGCGGCTGGTCGCCGGGTTGCGTGGACAGCCCCGTGAAGCGCTGCGCCATCTCGGACGCGTGGTCATGCAACACCGACGTGTAGTCGCGCGGACTCACCGGAAACGTGTGCGCGTAGTACACGATCTTGAAGTGGCCTGCATCGGCGTCGAATACGAGCTTGATCTTGCCGACCTGCAGTTCCTCGCCATACGCTGCACCCAGGAATGGCGCGAGCACTTTGCCGCGTAACGCGGGATCCGGCGAATGCCAGTCGATGTCGAAATAGCGCGCATGTGCTGCGTGCCGCCCCCATTCGAGGATGTCCATCCACCAGAGGTTTTCCGATCCGCCCACGCCCATATGATTCGGCACCACGTCCATGATCAGACCCATCTGTACGCACGCAGCTTCTCGACCAAGCGCTTCAGGCCTTCTTCACCGCCAAGTTCCGGATTGACGCGGGTGTAGTCCACGGTGTCGTAGCCATGCGTCGAGCCGCTGGTCGCTGTCGTGATCGGCGATAAATACGCGTGACTGATCTCGAGCGCGGCCATGTAGTCGACCTGGCGCGCGGCGTCGTCGAAGGTGAAATCCTTGTGTAGCTGCAACCGGAGCGTGGAACGGTCATGGTGTCAGTCGGTGGGTGAAACGTTATGCGTCGTGGCCGCCTTCGTCCGTGCGGATTTCTGCCGGGCCTGGTCGACAGCAAGCAGGCGGTCGACGAACGAATCGTCGTCGAAGAGTTCGGAAACGGGTACAGCCAGCCGCCGGCGCCAGTTCGGATGCTCGTTGATGGAACCGGGCAGGTTCGGCATCTCGGCGAGCGCTAGCAAGCCTTCCAGCGGGTAGATCGCGAGCGCTTCGTCTACCGGTGCGTTTTGCGGGGAGATATCGGCTGGCACGGAGACATCGGGCGCGGCGACACCGGCTTCCTGAAAGGCAGACCACAGCAATTTACGGTCCTCGCCGCGCTCCGTCTGGGCCAGTTCGACACAGGATCCTGTCCGTCCGCTCGGGCGGTTGTCTGGCCGATCTTCGAGCGCCAGCCACACAATGTCCTCGCCAATCCACCAGCCGGTGATCGTCGGCAGGTCGTTCGTGGTGGTCGCGGCCACGTCGTGATCCCAGTCGGCCGACGACTTGAAGCCCGGGCCTTTTTCTGCGCGTTCGAACCAGAGCACGTGGATGCCGAGCAGACCGTGTTCCTGCAAACGTTCGCGAAAGCCCGGCAGAACCGTGCCCAGGTCTTCGCCGATCCGATGGCTTTTGCCGCCACGACTCGAGCACGATCAGCCGTGGCAGGTCGTCGAGCAGATAACGCAGGTCCGCGCCGTTCTTCGCGCTTTCGCCGTCGGGTACGAGCCAGAGACGCCGCAAGCCGAGGATGTGATCAATACGGATACCGCCTGCGAGCGTGAACGCGGCACGCAGCATATCGATAAACGCCGAAAAACCCTGCGTGCGCATCGCGCGGGAGCCCCCACGATTGACCGGCCTGGTTGAACAGGTCGGGTGGCGCGCCGACCGACACGCCCTGCAGCATTTCATCGCGATACGACCACGCGTGGCTGCCTGCGCTGTCGCAACCAACGGCCAGATCTGCTATCAGGCCGATCGCCATGCCCTTGGCCGCGAGCCATTGTGCAAACAGGAAAAAATCGACTTCGTCCTTGTGCGCATCGGCGAATTCCGCGACGGCCGCGCTGCGCAGATTGCGCAGTTCTTCGGCCCAGTTGCGCCAGTGGCCTTCGTTGGCTTCCTTCAATTGCGCTGCCTGCAGTGCCTCGAAGCGTGCGTGATCTTCCAGCGCGCGTCCGCCGCGTTTCACGAAACGGGCGAAGTCCTTGTGCAACGTATCGCTCTCTTGCCCGTTGCACTGCGCGAACAACGCGTGCAGCACGGCCAGTTTCGCCGTCATCACGCGCAGCCAGTCGATTAGCAGCGCTTCGAGTTGGGCGAATTCATCGGCGACACTGGCTGTTTTTATGGCCGCTTGTGCCGCTTCCACGCCCAGCATCGCCGCCGGATCGATGTGCGCGATGTTCAGGAACAAGCGCGACGAAGGCGAATACGGGCTAGATTTATGCGGTTCGGCGCTGAACATGGCGTGCATCGGGCTGATCGCGATTGCGTGACTGCCGCGCTGGGCGCTCTCAGCGGCCAGCGTCGCGAGCGCGGAGAAGTCGCCCACACCGCCGTCGCCTACGCGCCGCAGGCCGTACACCTGCGCGGCTACGCCCCACATCGGCGGGGTCGCACCACCCCCGGGTTCGAGCTTGCGCCAGGCGTCGTCGATGGTGTAGCAACGTGTCGGCGCCACCGCGAGCGTCGTGTGCTGTTCGTTGATCACAAGCGTGTGATAACCCGGCTCGGAGATTGGCGAGAGCAACGCGGTTGCCACTTTCGGCGAGGTAAACCGCCCGTCGATTACCGCGCCGCTTTCCAGTTCGATCCGGTATCGCGCGCCTGTTTTCACGGCCGCCATCGGCAGGGAAATCCCATGATCGACTTCCGCGGTCATCAGCGGCGGCAACTTGCGCCCGGACAACTCGGCGTCGAGCGTCGCCGCGTTCTGCTTGAGTTGCGTGGCATTGCCGCAGGGCAGGTCGAGGCGTTCCACCTGCCACTCGACCTCGAAACCGACCTTGGCAGCGAGCGCCTCAATGGCGCTGGGGGGGTTATCCGGCGTAGCCGGGGTGTTGATGGTCGTGCTCACGAGGTTTTCCCCGACGCTTTGACGTGGTGGGCATCATGATTGAACGCGGCGTCGGCGAAATCGCCTGTCAGCCACGCGATAAAAGTCTCGGCGCCCAGCTCACCCCGATCCGCTGCATCACAGGCACGGGCGGGCGTTTCGAATACAACCTTGCCCGGCGGATGACCGGTGAACGCAACGGCTTGCTTGCCCAGATTGAGCGCAACGGAATAGGTGCTGCCTTCGCCGAGCCGCCAGTTCGCCAGCACCGCTTTCTCTCCGATCACCTTGGCGCCGAACGCCTTCGCGCCCCTCAGATGAGGCATCACGAGCTTCGTGCGCACGGCCAGCGCCGAGCGATAGAAGTGCAGCCAGTCGTTATGATCGGCGGCTTGTCTGCTTTCATCGGGCGACGACATCCTGAACGTCTCGATGGCGTTGGGATCGGGAATCTTCGCGCGGCGTTTCGCGTCGGTGAACGCGGAGAACTTTGCGAATTCCTTGTGGCGGCCTTCGCGCACGGCGTCGGCGAGTTCGTCGTGATAGTCGGTGAAGAACAGGAACGGCTGCGTAGAACCTTACTGCTCTTCCATGAACAGCATGGGGATCTGCGGCGTGAGGAGCATCAGACCCGTCGCGGCGTAGAGCGCATCTTCGCTGCACAGGGAGCGCAGGCGTTCGCCCATTGCCCGGTTGCCGACCTGATCGTGGTTCTGTAAAAACATCACGAAAGCGGTGGGCGGCAAGTGCGCGCTTGGTTCGCTACGCAGTTTGCCATCGTGGATGGACGAGGGCTCGCCTTGATACACAAAACCCTCGCTGAGCACGCGCGCAAACTTCTAGATCGGCTGTCGCTGTAGGCGCCGTAATAACTCTCGTCCTCGCCGGTCAGCAGGACGTGCAGCATGTTGTGAGAGTCGTCGCTCCATTGCGCGTTGAAATGCGATTCGAGCAGATTCGATGTGTTGTGCTCGTCTCCAGCACCAGATGCACGTGCCGGCCCGCGTCCACCGACAAACGCACGCGATCCGACAGTTCGCGCAGCCACGGGCCGTCGTTGATGGCGTGGACCGCGTCGAGGCGCAGGCCATCGAAGCGATATTCCATCAGCCAGTACAGCGCGTTGTCGAAGAAGAAGTCGCGCACTTGCGGACGTTCGAAATCGATCACCGGGCCCCACGGCGTATTCACGCCTTCTCGGAAGAACGACTTGGCATACGCGCTCAGATAGTTGCCGTCCGGGCCGAAGTGGTTATAGACCACATCGAGGAAGACCATGAGGCCGAGGCCATGCGCGGTATCGATGAGCGTCTTCAGTTCGCCGGGCGTGCCGTACGCCGAGGTGCGCGAATTCCTTCAGGCGGCGCGTCACGCCGGCATACCCGCTCATTGCGCCGACATGCACTTCGTAAAGCACGGTCTCTTCCCACGGCCGGCCATGCCAGTTCGTGTTTTCCTAGCGATACGCACGCGGGTCGATCACTTCACTCGGACCGTGGACATCGGCGGGCTGGAAACGGGAGGCCGGATATGGCACCGCGAGATCCACACTGATCCGGTACCGGTAACACGTGCCTGCGCCGCCTTCGGCGAGCGCTTCGAACCAGCCGCCACCAGTGGGAGTCATGTCGATGAGCGTTGCGGCCGCCCGCGCTCCATCGGTGTAAAGCCCCAGTTGCACCGTCTTCTGCGAAGGCGCCCAGAAGCGGTAACGCGCGTGGCCGGCATCGGTGACATGGGCGCCGAAGGGCAGGCAATAGGCGTGATGATGCTTGTGCGGATCAATTGGGGTTGGGATTTCGGACATGATGTGTGTGCCTTCAGTGCGCTTGTCAGATACTTTTCGTGAGTCTGCCCGGCGTTCTTGTGTGACGTCTTCAAACCGTCTTTGAGCCGTTCAATTTTCCTCCTTTGCGGGCGGTGTGGCCTCGGGCACTTTCCAGGGTTCCGCTGTCCGTCGGGGTCTGATCGTGCCCGGGGCTGGCGGCAACGCTGTCAAAAGCCGCGGCCCCTCGTGGGCACCGGCCATCCAGACGGCCTGCCAGTCGGCGTCCCCGGTGGACTGTGCCAGCAGCACGACCACGCGGTGCGCCTGCACGTCCAGTTCCACGCCGATCAGCGCTGCAGCGCGTCGGGCGCAGCGCTATTCATGAGCACATTCCATTCCAAGTGTGGTGCTGGTGGGCAGAAGGTCAGCACTTGCGCCGACCCGTTCATCATGATCAGGATGACATCGACTTCCCCGTTCAGGCCGGGCCCTGCGCGGCGCAGTGTCAGCGCGCGACCTTCGGGGTCCTGCCAGGCGTCGATAGTCAACGCCGCGCCGCGTTCGTCGAACCAGCTGATAGTTGTAGAGTGGAGAAAGCGCATTTCCCGCAACAGCGGGTAGTTTTTGCGCAGCGCTATCACGCGGGCGACGAAGTCGGTCATCGCGCGGCCTTCGGGCGATTCCGCTTGCGCCCAGTCGGTCCACGAAATCTCGTTGTCCTGGCAATACGCGTTGTTGTTGCCGCGTTGCGTGCGGCCGAATTCGTCGCCACCGAGCAGCATGGGAGTGCCGAGCGACAGCAGGTTCGTCGCTATCAGCGCGCGTGCTACGCGGCCACGCGTTTCGAGGATGGCGGGGTCGTCGGTCGGGCCTTCCACGCTCCAGTTGGCGCTGCAGTTTTCGTTGTGGCCGTCGTTGTGGCCTTCCTGGTTCACTTCATTGTGTTTCTGCTCGTAGGACGTCACGTCCGCGAGGGTGAAACCATCGTGCGAGGCGACAAAATTAACCGATGCCCAGGGTTTGCGCATGCGCCGGTGAAACGACTCGGCGGAGCCGGTCAGGCGCGCGGCGAGATCCGGTCGCACGCCGGCGTCGCCGCGCCAGAAGCGGCGTACGCCGTCGCGGAATTTATCGTTCCATTCGGCGAATCCCGGCGGGTGGTTGCCGACCTGATAACCGCCCGGGCCGATATCCCAGGGTTCGGAAATCATCTTGCGGGTGTTGAGGATCGGGTCCTGGCGGATGGCGTCGAAGAAACCGGAACCGGGGTCGAAGCCATGGCCTTCGCTGCCTAGCGTTACGCCGAGATCTAACCGGAAGCCATCGATGTTGAAGGCCGTGGCCCAGTAGAGCAGCGAGTCCATGACCATTTGCAGCACGCGTGGATGCGACAGGTTCACTGTATTGCCGCAACCGGTTTCGTTGATATAGCTGCGTTCGTCGCCAGGGATCAGGCGGTAGTAGCTGGCGTTGTCGAGGCCGCGCCATGACACGGTCGGCCCGAGCTCGTTGCCTTCGCAGGTGTGGTTGTAGACCACGTCGAGAATCACTTCAATACCCGCTGCGTGGAGCCGGCGCACGGCGATGCGCATCTCGTTCAGCCGGTTGGTCGACAGGTACGACGGTTCTGGTGCGAAGAACGCTGCAGTGTTGTAGCCCCAGTAATTCCGGAGACCGCGTTCGACGAGAAAGCGGTCGTTGAGAAACGCGTGCACGGGCAGGAATTCGACGACGGTGACGCTCAGTTTCTGCAGGTGTTCGATGAACCATGGAGACGACAGTGCTGCGAACGATCCGCGTTCGTGCTGGCGGATGTCGTTGCGGAGCATGGAGGTGCCGCGTACGTGGGTTTCGTAGATGACGGTTTCGCCCCAGGGGACATTCGGGCGGGTGTCGCGGGACCAGTCGAAGGCGTCGTCCGTGACGACGCATTTGGGGGTGGCGGGGGCTGAGTCGTGCCGGTCCATTGACAGGTCGAGGCGGTTTGACTGTACGCGATAGCCGAACAGTGCGTCGGACCAGCGCCATTGGCCGACGAGTTTTTCCGCGTAGGGATCGAGGAGCAGTTTGTGGGGATTGAAGCGATGACCGTGGTGCGGCTGGTGGTACCGTGAGCACGCAAGCCGTAGACCCGGGGGGGCCGGGGAGGTAGCCGTACCAGATTTCATCGGTGCATTCCGGCAGTTCGAAGCGGGCGAGCTCCTTGCGGCCGGTGGTATCGAAGAGACAGACTTCGATTTTTTGTGCGTTCGCTGAGAACACTGCAAAGTTGACGCCTAAACCGTCCCAGTTGGCTCCGAGTGGGTAAGCCGCGCCCGGGAGTAACTTGTCGGGAAATGAATTAGCCATGGGGTTTCCGTTCGCACTCGGTTTTTTGGGGTTTTGGTTGCTTGAGGGTGGGGCTGGTTTTGGGGTTAGCGGTCGAGGTCAGTGCCGGGTTGCTGCTTTCAAGGTTAGTGGTCTGCTCGAGTGAGCTATTTTTTTATTACTATTAGCCACTGTGCTTGGCGGCACGTCATTTCCTTGTCCAAAGCGACAAAGAAACGAAGCAAAGAAAACGCTTTCGAAACGCGAGCTCGTAAATGTCCACAGCGTGCAAGCTAAGCGCGTGTGGTACCCCAAAAGCACGGTGCTCGCCAAAGCGAAGAATGTATGACGCCCTCTTTCTCCGAACACGGATACCCACACGCCTTGCCACCAGTGACTGAACCTGCCTAAGGACCACCCCACGCTATCCACGTAAACCCATCCATCAAATTTGTACGGACCACGAACCATGTCGCCAATCCACCAAGAAACGAGGCCGCAAAAAATGCGTGAGGCTGTGCGGTTCCTTAGCAACTCGTGCTTGCCCGAGAGCACTGGTGGCGAAGCGTGTTCATGTCAGGATTCGCGAGAAGGAGGGGTTCAACCATCCGTCGTTCTGGCCGAGCACCGTGCTTTTGGGGTACCACACGCGCTTAGCTTGCACGCTGTGGACATTTACGAGCTCGCGTTTCGAAAGCGTTTTCTTTGCTTCGTTTCTTTGTCGCTTTGGACAAGGAAATGACGTGCCGCCACGCACAGTGGCTAACAGTGGTAAAGAAAATAGCTCACTCGAGCAGACCAGACCAATAAGCTAAGCAGCAGCAACCCGACACTGATCCAGACCACTCCCCCGAACCCAACCTTCAACCGCCCGACCATACCCCACCCCCCGAGTGCGAACGAAAAATCCCTGACTAATTAATCGGCCCTCAGCACAATCGTCGCCAACGGCGGTAAAGTCAGCGCCGCCGACCACTCACGCCCATGACTCGAAATATTCTCGGCGTGAATCACGCCCCCATTCCCCATATTCGATCCGCCATACACCGACGCATCCGAATTCACGATCTCGCTCCATCGCCCCCCGCGCGGTAACCCCACCCGATATCCCAGCCGCGGTACCGGCGTCATATTCGAAATCACCACACACTCACGCCCCTCATCATACGTGAGACGGAACGCAAAAACACTATTGGTCGTGTCATCGCATCAGCCAGTCACCCCCCCGAGGATCACTATCAAGCTTGTACAGCGCCGGCTCATCCCCATACAACCGGTTCAAATCGCGAACCAGCTTCTGCAAACCACCATGAAACACATCGTCAAGCAAATGCCAATGCGGCGATGCATCGTGATTAAACTCACCAAACTGACCAAACTCACCGCCCATGAACAATAACTTCTTGCCCGGATGCGTCCACATAAAATCCAGATATGCTCGCAGATTCGCAAACTTCTGCCAGTGATCCCCGGCATCTTCCCAATCAACGAACCCTTCCCATGAACCACCTCATCATGTGAAAGCGGCAAAATAAATTGCTCGGAACACGCATACACCATCCCAAACGTAAACATGTTGTGGTGGTATTGCCTATACACAGGATCCTCTTTCATGTAGTGCAACGTGTCGTCATGCATCCAGCCCATGTTCCACTTGAAATCAAAGACAAGCCCACCGTCCTCCAGCGAAGCCGTAGCACCCGGCCACGCAGTCGACTCCTCAGCAATCGTAATCGCACCAGGAATCTGATGCACTTCATGATTAAGCCGCTTGAGAAATGCGATGGATTCTAGATTCTCACGGCCGCCATACATGTTATGTTCGGCACCCACTCGCCCTCCTTGCGCGAATAGTCGCGATACAACATCGAAGCCACCGCGTCCACACGCAATCCCATCGACGTGATAACGCTTTAACCAGGCCAGCCCCGACGCCACGAGGAACGCACTAACCTCTTTACGGCCAAGGTTGTAGATCATCGTGTTCCAGTCCTGGTGATACCACTCTCGTGGGTCCGCATGCTCGTAAAGCGGCGTGCCGTCAAATTCGACCAGACCATGGGTATCGTTAGGAAAATGCGCCGGAACCCAGTCGAGAATGATCCCCAACTCCGCTTCATGCGCGCGGTTCACGAACTCGGCAAATTGCTCAGGCATCCCAAACCGTGCTGATGGCGCAAATTGCCCCAACGGCTGATAACCCCACGAGCCGCCAAACGGATGCTCCGCAATCGGCATGAACTCCAGATGCGTGAATCCCATGCTCTTCGCATACGGAATCAGGTGCTCGGCAAGCTCATGCCAGTTCATGCTGCGGTTTCCTTCCTCAGGCACTCGCAACCACGACTCCGCATGAACCTCATACACGGAGATCGGTGCGTCCACGGTCTGCCTCGGTCCGCGCGTATTCATCCATTCGCTGTCGGTCCAGGCGTATCCATCAATAGCATCAGCATCCGCCACCACCGAAGCCGTCGACGGCGGCCGCTCGCTCTGCATCGCGCACGGATCAGCCTTCAACGGCAACGTGTGACCTTGCCGCGTCACAATCTCGTATTTGTAGCGCGTGCTCGCGCCAACACCTGGCACAAACAGTTCCCAGACCCCAGCGTTGTGGCGCAACCGCATGGGATGACGGCGGCCGTCCCACGAGTTGAAATCGCCCACCACGGAAACACGTCGCGCATTCGGCGCCCATACCGCAAACCGTACGCCGGCCACGTCGCCATGCATGATCGGCCGCGAGCCGAGACATTCCATCAGCACCTGACCGAGGTGGAAGTCGCCGTGAATACGGATGCGCAATGCATCGGCGTTTTCCGGCACGAGCTTTTGCACCACGGCAAGCAGCAGGTCGCAGTGATCGAGCAAGCTCTGCGCCATGGCCCGGTCATGCTCGCTGAACTCCAGCAGTTTGGCCGCGAGGATGTCGAGTGCCGTGACGAGCAGCGCGTGCGTGCCGTCATTCCAGCCGCGCACGTCCTTCTTCGATTCCTTTTCAGGCATAAACGCGGGGTCGTCCGAAGGTAGGGCGAGCGCGACGTGCAGTTCGCCCAGCCGCTGCCCGATAATCCCCGTGACCTTCCTGTAGCCCTCGATGCCCAGCATTTCCTTCTCGCGGTCCATCGAATGGTCGTCGGTATCCAAGGCCAGCGCGAGTTCATCCACGGTGCGGCGCAGGTAATCGAGCGCGTAATTCCACGCATCGCCCTGGTTGTCGATGAACCCTTGCAAGATGCACAGCGTATGCGGCACGCCTTCCGGGTCCACCCGCACCACTTCGCCGAACAGCGGCCCCGTATTCTGGAAACCGAGCTTTGTCAGGTGCCGGCTCATTTCGGTTTCCGGATGAATCCCGCCAAGAAGGCGACGCACCAGTTTCAGCACGACCTGATCGCCGATCACGAGAGAGCTATTGCTCTGCTCCGCCGCCAGCCAACGAATTTCCGGTGGTGGTTCCCCAAGTTTGAGCTTGGAGGCAAGCTGGTCGAGCCGTTCGGTCGGAATAAAGCGGATCTCGCTCTTCTGCACCGTAGGAACGATTGCCCGCTGCAAGAGCTTCTGCACGCCGTAGGTGAAGTTCGGGACGGCGAAGGCGTCGGTGATATGGCCAATATTACGAACTTGGCGCACACGTGCGAGCGCGAGCTGCATATAGAGCGGCGAAGTCGTTTCAGTGCCCCATGCAATCTGCAATCTGCAATCGTGAGCGGCAGCACGTAGCGTTCGACGTGATCGCCGACATCGGCTTCGATCTCCGTGAACGCAAAACCCGCTTCCGGAATGGTTGTCAATGCCGCGAGACGCACGCCGATCAGCTTCTTGTCCTTCGATGCAAACCAGCGCCGCTTGCTCAAATAAGACGGCAGCACTTCCGATTCAAGCAGCCGCACGTTTTCCGGCGTTGGGCCAGTCTGGCCGGCGCGGATCACTATCGTCACGAATTCGGGCAATTGCTCGGACGGCGCCTGGCTCCATGCCGGACGCTGATTGCCCGGACACAACTGGAACCATAGGAAACCGTACGGCGGGAAGGTCAGCAAATAAGTGAGCTGGCTGATTGGTGGGAACGCGGAATCAGCGGTCATTTCCAGCGGCACCGAGCCAGCATACTCGGACAGGTCAAGTTCCACGGCCTGCGGCGCCCGCGACAAATTGGCGACGCACAAGATTGGCGGTTCACCTTCGACTTCACGCAGATACGCGAGGATCTTGCGGTTGTTCGGGCGCAGAAAACGTATCGTGCCCCGACCGAACGCCTGCTTCCCGCGACGCACCGTGAGCATCTTGCGCGTCCAGTTGAGCAACGAGTGCGGATCGCGGCTTTGCGATTCCACGTTTACGGCGCCATACCCGTAGAGCGAACCCATGACCGGCGGCAGCACGAGCTGCTCCGGATCGGCGCGCGAAAACCCGCCGTTTCTATCCGATGACCACTGCATCGGCGTACGCATGCCGTCACGGTCGCCCAAGTGAATGTTGTCTCGCCCATGCCGAGTTCATCGCCGTAATAAATCACGGGCGTGCCGGGCATGGAAAGCAGCAGTGAATTGATCAGTTCGATCCGGCGACGGTCCCGTTCCATCAGCGGCGCGAGACGTCGGCGAATGCCGAGATTCAGCCGTGCGCGATGATCGCTCGCGTACGTGTTCCACAAATAATCGCGCTCGGAATCCGTGACCATTTCCAGCGTGAGTTCGTCGTGATTGCGCAGGAAAATGGTCCACTGGTTGGTTGGTGCGAGATCCGACGTCGCCGCATGATGTCCGTGATCGGGAAGCGGTCCTCGCTCGCAATCGACATGTAGATGCGCGGCATCAGCGGGAAGTGGAAAGCCATGTGGCATTCGTCTTCGTCGCCGAAATACTCTTTCACGTCCTCCGGCCATTGGTTTGCTTCGGCCAGCAACATGCGGTTCGGATATTCCGCGTCGATAGTCCCGCGAATCTTCTTCAGGATCGCGTGCGTTTCCGGCAGGTTCTCGTTATTCGTACCTTCGCGTTCGACCAGATACGGCACGGCGTCCAGCCGCAACCCGTCAATGCCCATGTCCAGCCAGAAGCGCATCACCTGGAGCACTTCCTTCAGCACGGCGGGGTTATCGAAGTTCAGGTCAGGCTGGTGGTTGAAGAACCGGTGCCAGTAGTACTACTGTCCTGCAACCGGATCGTGGGTCCAGTTGGACGGCTCCGAGTCGATGAAAATAATCCGTGTGTCTTCATACTACTTCTTGTCGGTGTCCGACCAGACGTAGTAGTTGCGATGATTCGAGCCCGGCTTCGCGAGGCGCGCGCGCTTCCTGGATAAAACGCTTCACGTCGGCGAGCGTGCCGTAATCGGGATGCACGTTGCGGTAATCGGCAATGTCGTAACCTTCGTCACGTCGTGGCGATGGATAGAACGGCAGCAGCCAGATCGTGTCCACGCCGAGTTCGGAGATATAATCGAGCTTCGCAAGCAGGCCGGGGACACCGGGGACAAGCAGGCCGGGGAAATCGCCGATGCCATCGTTGTTCGCATCGAAGAAAGACTTGATGTGGATCTGGTAGATGATCGCGTCTTTGTACCAGAGCGGATCGTTGCTGAGAGTCGAGTTCTTGTTACGCTTCACGTGTCGCTCCTTGAGCCGCGACGGTGTCTTGTCCCGGCTGTATGAGTTGTTCTGTGCCACGTCGGCGAGTGCCGTCGTGACGATGACTTTCAGGTGACGCTTGTTATTAGCGTCAGAGGGGCGTTTGAGCTCGCGGCAGTCCCCACGTCGGCGCGATTCGCCAGATCGCGAACGGCCGCGTGTTCAGGTCGAGGCGAATATGCTGCCGTTTGCCGCGCCATTCGAAACGTTCCCCCGTTATCTGGTCCTCCACGGCCAGCGCGTCCCATTCCTGCACGCCCCAATTATTCAACGTCTGCCACGGCAGTTCCACGTCCGCGCCCTGTTCGTTGAACGGATCGAGATTGATCGCGACCAGCACGACGTTGTCGCGCGCCGCATTTGCCTTCCGAAGAACAGGATGTTGTCGTTGTGAGCGGGAAGGAAGTTGACGCCGAGATGCGAATGTAGCGCCGGGTTTGCCTTCCTGATCCGGTTCAGCGCGGTAATTTCCCCGACGATATTGCCTGGCCGGCTCCAGTCCCAGGCCCGGATCTGATACTTCTCCGAATCGAGATATTCCTCGCTGTTCGGCAGCGCGGCAGCTTCGCAAAGTTCGAAGCCGCTATACACCCCCCCATAACCCCGACAGCGTGGCTGCGAGCGCGGCGCGGATTACAAACCGGCGCGGCCTGAGCTTTGCAGGAAACGAGGGTTGATATCGGGCGTATTGACGAGAAGTTCGGCCGGAAATAATCCTTCGCGTCCGTCTGCGTCAGGTCGTGCATATATTCCAGGAAATCGCGCTTCGACTCGCGCCAGGTGAAGTACGTGTACGACTGCGAGAATCCGAGCTTGGCGAAGCAGTTCATCACGTGCGGACGCGTGAACGCTTCGGCGGAACATGACGTCGGGATGACGCGCACGTACGTCGCCGATCACCCATTCCCAGAACGGCATAGGTTTCGTGTGTGGATTATCGACGCGGAAAATCTTCACGCCCGCCGCGATCCAGAACAGGCATACGTCGCGCAATGCGAGCCAGAGTTCTGGCTTGGCGTCCTGCGCGTAGAAGTCAGGATTAACAACGTCCTGATATTTCTTCGGCGGATTTTCTGCATAACGCAGCGTGCCGTCGGGGCGCCACGCGAACCACGTGGGATGCTCCTTCAGTCAGGGATGATCCGGACACTGCACGGCGAAATCGAGTGCGATTTCCAGGCCGTACGCACGCGCGGCTTCCAGCATCTGCTTGAAGTCGTCCAGGTTGCCGAGTTCCGGGTGCAGGGCGTCGTGGCCACCTTCCTTGCCGCCAATAACGTACGGGCGCCCACATCGCCGGGTTGAGCGGTCAGCGTGTTGTTCTTGCCCTTGCGGTTCGCCACGCCAATGGGATTGATCGGCGGGAAGTACAGCACGTCGAAACCCATCTGGCGAATACGCGGCATCTTGCCGATTACATCGACGAACGTGCCGTGGCGGCTCTCGTCGTCGCTCATCGAGCGCGGGAAGATTTCGTACCAGCTTGAGCTTGCAAAGCGCGCTGCCGCGCGTTCGGCGTCGATGCGATACGTCACCGGATCGCGTGACAGGAACGGCCGATGCCGTGCCGCCTCGATCACCTGCGCCGTTTCCGGTGCGAGCACCAACGCTAGGCGCGTGTCTGCATCGGCTTTGGCGAACTGCTTGACGATCCCTTCCAGCGGTTCCGCCTGCGTGCCTTCCGTGGTTTTCACCTCGGCCAGGATCAGCGCGAACAAATGCCGCGCTTCCTCGAATTCCAGTTCAACCGTCTGTCCTGCCTTCAGCTTCTTCTGCATGTGATCGATCAGCGAAGCGAAGTCGTTGCGCCACGCGATCACCGTAGATTCATGACGGCCAAGGCGATTGAGTGGAATGTGCGTGGTCCACAAGTCGTTGCCAAGCGGAATCACAGGGACCATGGGTGCTTCGTGCCAGTCGGTTTCATCGGCAGCACGCCATTGCACGGCGACTGCGATCTTGTCGTGGCCTTCCCCCCAAATCGCGGCAGTGATTTCGGCCGCTTCGCCCACGATCCGCTTCGCCGGGAAGCGCCCGTGATCGACTGATGGCGTTACGCTTTTGATCGCCACCCGCGGCGCGAGCAGTGCGTCGTTCACCGATTTCTTGTCGGCCGCTTTCGAGCCCCGCTTGACCTGCGGTTGTGCGAGCAGGATGGGCGGCTCGGCCGCGCCGCGCAGTAGGCGCACTTCGCCCGCTTGCAGCAGGAACGGCTCGAGCGGCAGCGGCGTTTCCGTCGTGTCCTCGTCAATCGGCCGGAACCGCGTGAAGTTGCCCGGTGCGCTGTCCAGCAGATGACGCGTATCGACATAAACCGGCGTGGTGAGATCCGGGTTGAGCACCATCAGCGCCGCTTCGGCCGCGATCCGCAGATCCGGCCCGCTGCCGCGCAGGATGGCCGCGTAAGGCGTGCCCGCCCCGGTCAGCGCACGCAGTCGCCGGTGCTCGCCAGCGCCGCCGAGTTACGTTGCAACGCGTTGGCCATGCGCTACTTCCGTCGACACGTTGAAGCGCGCTCCTTCTCGCGCGCGCCGGAATTCTTCCCGCTGCCGTGGTTGTAGGTGAGCGGCTGCGTGACGCCGTATTCGAAGCCCATGGGCACGAGCAGCCCGGTGCCTATGCCCGGCGCCGTGTACAACGCGCGCCGGTAGGTACGTTCGACCAGCGACGAGTCACTGGTCAGGCAGATCGTGCAGCAGGCGCGAACCGTAGGGCTCTTCGGGGAATACAATGGGCGGCGCGATGCGAAACAGCGCGGCGTGTTCATCGAAGAGCCAGTTGCTCTGGAAGTCCCACCATCGCGACGATGAAAACACCGAGTCGAAACTGCCGGCATTGGCGAGAGCGGCCAGGTTCTGGCGGCTGATGCCGACGGTCCATGCGAGCCATTTTGTCTGCGGATGACGTTCGCGAACGGTCGCACCCAGCCTGCGCCATACGTGCGCCGGCACCTTGTGCGGTGCCTCGAAGCGAAAGCCGCCAATGCCGGCATCGGCAAGCAGCATCAATTCGCGCGCCCACCATTCGGTGAGCGCCTGGGCCGCTTCGCCATCGCCGAGATTCGCGTGCGCCACGCTTTCTTCATGCGGCGCATGATGCGGGTCGAGCCGGGCTTCAGCCGCTTCGAACGGATGAAACCAGTGGCAGTTGTCACGGAACAAACCGCCTTCGGCGCCGACGTGGTCGAGGGTGATGGCACGCTCAGACCGTGCCGGCTCGCCTGGCTTGCTAGCAGGCGCAAACCGTCGCTCGCGGAGGCGTCCGATTCAAATACAGCTTAAGTTTGTGATGGTCGGCAACGGCCTGTCGGTGACCGTTGCTGCCTGGCTGGAACAGTGCGCCGATCAGGACGTGATCGAAGCCCAGCGCGGCGGCATGTTTGAATTGTGCGGACCACTCAGGCAACGGTCCGACGAGAAGCGGGTCGATGAAATAGATTCTTGGGGCATACGCTTGAAGCATCTGATGGTGTTCCATCGGTCGTCTTTTCCAGTTCGTCCTGCTATGGCGTGGATGCGGGAAAACACGATCACGCTACCAGGCAATAGCATAAACCAAACCGCAAGAACGGCTATGGCAGACGAGCCTCAGACAGTCTCAAAGCACCAGTTCCGGGGTGACGAGTGCGGTGGGTATCGACGTCAGACCTCAAGTCATCAGACGATAGATACCCTGTTCGGTGCGGCGCCAGCGTCGCTCAAGGGACACAGCACGTAGCGTGCCGCACCTCTTCACGGGTGCTCGGCGCATGTCGGAGCCTGAGCGTAGCTAATGATTCGCGACCCGCATGCGGGTTCAGGTCAGACGACATCCGCTCGCGGTGCCCTGCAATCCAGTGCACCGCGAGCAGCCAACCGTGTAACCGTATCATCGAACGGCGCAGCGTGGAGCGTCAGGCGCTGCGTACGACGAATTGCGCCTGTTCCGCTTCGCGGCGCTCGGCCCCGGCCACTGCCATGACCGGTAAGCGGCGCGTGCGCAACGGTGCTTTGGCAGGACGTGCATCGGCGAAACCCGCGTATAGCTGGACATATTTCGCTATACCGCATGGTTCCCGTAATCGCGTGCCATTGCATTGCGTTGAAGCGTGCGCCATTGTTGCGGACACGTGAAGGCGTCGATGGCGCGTACAGCGGCGGCGATCACGTCGTGAACACGGTCGCCGTCGAAAAGGAAGCCGGGCGCCGAGCGCGAGGACGTTGCGCCCTCAAAGCCGCTGAGAGGTGCTGCTTGGAAAGCCGTCCGATGTCCCGCAGTGTCAGCTTCAGCTGCTTCGGCCGCGTCCACGATCATATCCGCCAGCTCGCTCACGCGCGACGCCACGGGCAACGTGCTTAATGCATGGCGTAGATCTGCGTGAGGCCGCCGCAAGGCTCGAAACGGCTGCCAGCAGAACGTCCGCACCGGCATGCAGCACGTGCGCGCGACGCTCATCGTAACCTTATTATTATAGTAGACGCCCACGCGATCCGGCCAGGTCTGCGCCAGTCGCTGGAACGCGGCTTCTATAATATGATATGCGCTTCGCCTTTGCCGAGCACCGCAATCTGCAAACGCGGATAGCGTTTCAGCTGCGCGGGGATGTCGTCCACGGCGACATCGGCCATTTTCTGCGATGTCATCCGGCTGCCGAGCGCAATCACCGGCGCGAAGGGGGGGGCAAGCCGAACATCTGCTGCAGTTCGCGCTTGCCGCGCATATCGTCGAAACAAAAACAGCGGGCGATCATCGGATCCGTCTTCGGGTCCCAGGTATCCACATCGATACCATCATTGATGATACTCGACAACTTTGCCGGCCCAACTTTGCAGCAGGCCTTCCATCAGGTGGCCGAAGCACGGCGTGAGGATTTCGCGAGCATACGTTTCGCTGAGGGTCGCGACGTGGTCGGCGTGGACCAATGCCGACTTTCATCAAGCTCAATATACCATAAAACCCGATGCTCGCCGGTTCGGTCAACGCGGGCACGCACTTGGCAGGCACGCCGAGCACTGCACCAAGCGAGAGCGAATAATTGCCCTGGGGAACGCCAGATTATGGATCGTGAAAACGCTTTTTGCGTGCACGATGGCCTGCTTCATCAAGAGCGGCGTGAGTCCTGAATGCCAGTCATGCGCGTGCACGATGTCCGGCTTCTTGAACCCCCGAACGCCTTCGGCGATCTTCACCGCCGCCGATAACGACGCGAAACGAATCGCATTGTCTTCGTAGTCACGTCCTTGCGCGTCCTGATAGAGGCCTTCGCGTGTGTACAAATGATCCATGCGCAGCAGGATCATTTGTACAGCGGTGTCCGGCATGCGACCACGATACAGCGCGCCGTTTCCGCCGGGAAGCCCCGTCACCGAAGCAACCTTCTGTAATCCGTCGACCATCTGCAGCGCTTTCGGATAGGCCGGAATGAGGATCGCGGCATCGACTCCGGCTTCACGCAACGCAGCGGCGTATGCGCTGACCATGTCACCTAGGCCACCGGTTTTTAGCTAGCGGTACAGCCTCGGAAGCGACAAGCAAGACGTTCAAGGACAAAGGTGACTCCTGACGTTTGATGGATGAAAAGCGATGGGATGCGCTCGGACCGAAAGGGTCAGCGCGCATACACCCGGTGCTTTTATCGGAGAGAAGAAGGGACGCCGGATAGCAGGGCAAGACGTGTGCCAAGTTCTTAATCTTACTGTGTCGGAAATGGATGGGATCGATTGCTATTCTCCCGTGTCGAGAAGCGAGCGTAGTAGCCGTATC